>JAUMAI010000666.1:0-2597 GCA_032116775.1 Pirellula sp.
CGGCTTCACCTGAATGAAGAAGGCTATGCACGCTGGACTCGACTTCTGCTTCCTCATCTACAGGAAATAGCAGAGAGCCCGGAGAAAGGTTCAGAGCCAGCTTGGGATTACCAGTGGGCCTGGAGCAACAAAGAAATTTTATCGGCTCAAGGACGCTTTTGGCCTCAATTCCGTGGCCCTGCTGGAGATGGCGTCGTTCGTGAAAGCACAGCCCCAACTCGCTGGAGCGAAACAGAGAATATCATTTGGAAACTGCCGATCGATGGACGAGCTTGGTCGTCTCCCGTGATTTGGAACGATCAAATTTGGATTACCAATTCGACCGACGATGGAAAACAAATGTCCGTCATCGTTGTCGATTTTAACTCCGGTAAAATTATTCGCACCATTCCACTCTTTGAAAATGAAAAAGTGCAGTCTGATCATCACAAGATGAACAGCTATGCTTCTCCAACGATCGTACTTGACAGCGAATATGCTTATGTCTCGTTCGGAGCTTATGGAACAGCTGCAATTAACCGAGCTGACGGTAAGGTTATTTGGACAAGACGCGATCTCCCCTGCAATCACTATCGAGGCCCTGGTAGCTCCCCCGTTCTTTTTCAGAACCTGCTCATATTTCACATGGATGGCTTCGACTTTAAATACGTCGTTGCCCTGGATCGCCGAACAGGCGAAACGGTTTGGAAGGTTGATCGTCAAATCGACTACGGCACGGACGATGGTGATGTGCACAAAGCCTATGCGACGCCAACACTCATTGAAGTAGATGGTGAAGTGCAAATGATTAGCCCGACTTCCAAAGCAACCATCGCTTACGATCCCAGATCTGGCAAGGAAATATGGCGCGTTCGCTATAAGGAATTTTCGACTACTGCCAAAGCCATGTACGATGGCGAAACACTCTTCTTGAACTCAGGCTTCGGCAAGGCCGTATTGTTTGCTCTCAAGCCTGTTAAAAGCACGGAATCCCCTCAGGATTTAACGGAGAAAATCCTATGGAGCCAGGACCGCGGCATAGGTTCGAAGCCTTCACAGCTATTACTTAATAACCTGATTTTCAACGTGGATGATGAAGGAATTGCAAGCTGTATCGATGCGAACAATGGTGAACAGTTATGGCAAAAACGCCTAGGTGGAGAATTTAGCACCTCCGTGACAGCAGTGGCAGGAAACATCTACCTGTTCGACCACGACGGTAAAGGCTATGTTTTTGCGGCTGACAAAGAAGGTACTCTGGTGGCAGAAAATGTTTTGGCTGATGGTTGCATGGCTACACCTGCCATTGTTCAAGGCCAGTTGATTCTACGCACTCGCTCAGCGCTTTACCGAATTGGCTCGAAATAGGAGCATCCATGAAACGACAGACCACGGGAATTATTGGTCTTGATGAAGCCCTCGGCGGTGGATTGCTGCCAGGCACATTGACGGTAGTTGTAGGTGCCACCGGTGTAGGTAAAACCCAACTCGGTGTTAATTGGCTCAAGCGGGGCGAACAGGATGAGCGCAAAAGCGGAGCGATCATTGATTTAAGTAGTCGTGGCGACTTGCAGTCGCACGCTGATTACGCGCAACGTATGTTTCAGTGGTGCTTGCAGCAGGAACCGCTCCGCGGATTAGCTCCCCATGCAATTTTTGATGCCGCGGAACAACCGAGAGATTTATTGCCATTTCTTGGTTACGAAGGACGGCGCGTCCTGAGAAGCCAAATGGATGCGGAAGACTGGGATGCTTGGCAATCGGAACTCAATCGACGTCTTCCTATTCTTGAGCAATTTGTTTATCGCCATTTAGTTCACGGCTCAAGAAGGTTCCTTGTTGATGGAATCGAACCACAAGAGAATCCGGAAGACTCTCTCCAACTGGAACTCCTAGAAAATATTTATCACCGGATGTTGCGCAAAGAAGCCCCTTGGTTAGCGCGTGATGTATTCAGGCAGGACTATCGTGCCGTTTCATCTCTGGTTGAGAACGCTGCTTATGATCATCGCGAAGCAAGCTCGATGGTATTAGTTACCACCCGCGAATCGATGCTGGAGCAACTGATGCAGCGCCCACTGGCGGAAGGAGACTTGGTCGCTGGCGCAAATACATTGATTCTTATGGGTCGCATTCTGGAATCTGGCAGAATGAAGCGAGCCCTCTATATTGCGAAGCACCGTGGTAGCGCCTGCGATGACCGCATTCTAACGTTTGAAATCGATGATCGCGGTCCGAAGATCGTGCCGCAGTAGGGTTTAATCGATCTGAAGCCAAGCTATTTTGGAAATGGTAATAGAGTGGAAGCTCCCGATTGGTTTACGGTTTCCGCTGGAGCAGTGCTTGGTGACTGATGGCTGGTTTCGGGTAATTTGTAACCCTGTCCATCCCCTTCGCTAGGATTGAGCTGTCTTGGTTGTTGATCGGAAGCAGGTGCAACGACAGGAGCGGGAATGCTCGCCACTTGGTTGACTGGAGCGGTAGGGGAAGCGGAATTTAAAGGGATCATCTCTCCCCTGCCAAACTTCTGAACCTGAGCTGTGTAAAGATCACTGGCTTGCGGCAGCAAATCAATTAACTTTTGTTGCCTCCGTTGGTCCGATGGATGCGTTGATAAA
>JAUMAI010000667.1:0-16393 GCA_032116775.1 Pirellula sp.
AATTTCCATCGCACAGGAAATCCAAAACCAGCACCGATCGAGTTAAAGTCGTCATAACAAGGATGAAGTCGAATCGCTGAGATTTCGACCTGCGTTTCTAAGTCGACCTGCACCCATTTTTCGGTTTGGGGATTTGCAGCGATTTGCGAATGATATCCATACTCGACGGGTAAACGCTGCCTTAGATCTTTCGTAATCTCATCCGCATTATTTTTGAACAATAGAGACAATTGCTCAGCTTGCTGTTGCTCCGCTTCCGTTAGCTTCACTCCAGGCTGTTGCAATGTGCTTAGCTTTTGATCTGCCAATTGCAGTACTTGCTTCTGTAACTCTGCTTGCTTGGCGTCAGCCTGACGCAATCGATCTTCGATTTCCAAGCGACGATTACCAACGTTGGGATCGGAGTAATAAGTTTGCTCACTCCTATCCAAGGCCGCAAAAACTGCCTGTAGAGAATAGTAATCTGCTTGAGTGAAAGGATCGAATTTATGGTTATGACACTGCGCGCAGTTGATTGTAATACTATTGAAGCTGCCGATGACCGTAGCCACCATATTGTCTCTGTCCAGATGACGAGCGATTTTTCCATCCGTCTTCGTCTCCGGGACTTCTGCATGACCAATAAAGTCCCATGGACCCGCCGAAATGAAACCCAAGGCCTCAATGTTGTCCGCCATTGTGGTTGGAGACTCCGCCGTCACCGGCAAGGTATCACCCGCCACTTGCTGTTGAATGAATAAACCATAAGGCCGGTCATCGTTCAGCGCTCGAATCACATAATCACGATATGGCCACGCATTGGGACGTGGCTTATCTTTGTCATAACCATGTGTATCTCCGTAGTGAACAACATCCAACCAATGTCGAGCCCAACGTTCACCATAGCGTGGAGAGGCCAGAAGTCGATCGACTACTTTACCAACTGCATTCGGATCATCATCCTGCAAGAAAGCTTCTAACTCATCGCGACTTGGCGGTAAACCAATCAAATCGAAATATAACCTTCGAAGCAAGGTCGCTCTGTCTGCAAGTGGTGATGGAGTCAATGCTTCATCAGCCAGTCTCTTAAATATCCACGCATCAATGGCCGAATTGGGTTCGCCGCCCGATAAGGTCGTAGGGGAAAGATGCGATTGCATAGGCTTCCAAGCCCAATGCTCTAGTTTCGCCTTCCAGGCAGAATCGTCCGCTGGTACTGGATCACTTCCGACCGCTCCCGCATCGATCCATTGCTTGATTAGTGCTAGCTCTTCAGCGTTTAACCGCTCACCTTCCGGCGGCATCCGTTCGCTGTCATCAGCAGAAGTCACTCTTTGCCAAAGCAAACTTCCCGACGTATCTCCTGGTTTCAAGGGAGCACCTGAATCCCCCCCTTGGCGAATCAGTTGAAGGTTATCTAAACGCAGTCCAGCGGCCTGCTCTTCGCTACCATGGCAAGACCAACAATGTTTTTCGAGCAGGGGGCGCACTTTTTCTTCATACTGAGTACCAGTTTCGCTACTTGCTGAGTCTTGCTGTCCAACCGAGACGGAACTGAATACCAGAAGCACAGATGAGGCAAACACCAGAGCTTGCCAATTGGATTGCTGAAGAGTTTGAAGAGCTTCGATTGTTTTGTGGCAAGTATTGATAGCAATTGCTCTTAAAAGGTTGTGGAGGTAAGCCAGAACAACACTAGATCTCGTAGAGCCTCTACTGGCCTTCTGTTGAAGCAATAACCCCTGAAATAATGGTAGCATCATTTCATTAGTAAATAGCCTCAGCATGTGATAGCAATTCCTGACTTTATGCAAGTTCGATTTCCTGGAGGGATTCGTTAGCCACACGAGCCAGAGATGGGCTGATCGAAGCTAGCTTTCAAACTTTCTCCGAACGAGCATGCATTTTAGGGAGGGGGTAGGAAAGGTCTGTTAAATATAGTGTGAACGGAGGTCAGGGGGGGAGTCAAGCACTGAATCGATCTTGACCCTAAGTCAGGAGATGCCTAGAAGACGGGGTGTGTATTCATCGACTCGATAGGTCCAAGTCAAGGAAGTCTTGATGACCCGCCGCGATCTTATGTTAGTTGCTGGTATTTTAGTAACTTTTGGAGTTACTGGATGCGTGACACCCTGGTTTAAAAAGGATGATCGCTCCGACCTCCAGAAGAAGGGTGATGAGATCAAGGAACTCTTAGAAAGTGAAGAGCGTCCGCGATTGATCGGCGATATCAGCGTTGCGCGCGGACTTCATTTGGCACGGGTCCAAGGAGTTGGGCTGGTCAACGGCTTGTTTGGAACGGGTGGAGATCCGCGGCCAAGTGAACAGCGTGAAGCGCTCTTAACGGAAATTCGAACGCACGACATCCGCGATGCAGATCAACTTATCGCCTCTCCGAACACAGCCTTAGTCATGGTGTCAGCGCTGGTACCACCGGCGATTGCGAAAGACGAACGCATTGATATTATCGTAAAAACCTCGGAAATATCTGAGTCTCGAAGTTTACGCAGCGGTTGGTTGATGCCGACTCGTCTGCGCGAGTTTAGAACCTTAGGCGGTTCATTACGTCAAAGCGATGTCTTTGGTATCGCGAATGGCTCTTTGGTCACTGAGGCGGATGTTAAACTCGAAAACGAACCAATCAAATTAATCCGGGGTGTTATACCTGGTGGTGGCCGCATGATGATTGATCGCGGTCTGTCATTATTGGTAAACGATGAATACGGCCATGTCTTTACGGCCGCTGCAATATCCAAATCAATCAACGAGCGTTTTTTCCATTACGATGGCGCGAAGCGTCTGGGAGCTGCGGTACCTAAGCGCGACCAGATGATTGAGATTGGTATGGATCCCAAGTATCGCTTAGATCCATTTCACTACATGAATGTGATCATGTCCTTGGGTTTCTCGGAGAAGTCATCAGACCGAGCGACGCGTTTGGAACTATGTCGTCGTCAGCTACTCGAGCCAACAACGGCGCGTAAGGCGGCTTGGCAGTTAGAAGCCATGGGTAAAGATGGTATTGAGCCGTTGCTGGAAGGCATGCTAGCTGGTAACGATGAGATTCGATTCTACTGTGCACACAGTCTGGCATATCTCAATGATCCTCGCTGCATTGAGACATTGGAACAATTGATCATCACCCAACCAGCTTTTCGGGCAATGTGCTTAAATGGCCTAACCATAATGGACCATTTCCAGGCGCATGAGGCACTGATTCGCTTGCTCCAACTCCCAGACCCAGAAGTCCGCTATGGGGCATTGTGTGCGTTGCGAGAAAGAGATCCTCGAGACTCCACTATTCGCGGCATTCAGATGGGGAATGTAACACGGGTGGTGCAAATACCTACCAATGACACACCGATCATTGCGATATCGCTCAGCAAATACCCCGAGATTGCAATTTTTGGCAGCGACCCTAGTCTAAAGATCGGCACATTCTTGCGGGTTAGCGCCAATACATTGGCGCGTCCAGATGAAAGCGGAAGTCTTCGAATCAGTCGGTTTGAACCAGGCGAGGAAGATCGTATCGAAACGGTCCCCCAGACACTGACAGGAATGATTCATGGATTAGTCGAAGTTGGGGCAAGCTATGGAGATATCGTTACAGCGATTATGGTTGCATCGGCAGAAAATGCACTTCCATATCCTGTCGTGATCAATCCTAAACCGACTGCAGGCAGGACTTTCCACCGAAATCAACCAGCGCAGGCAACACCTTGGGAGCTGCCCACACCATCCTCCGGGAGCTTGGACCTAGAATCGATCGAAGTAGTTAGCGACGAAGAAGATAGTAAGAAAAGCGAATCTGAATTTTCCAATTCCTATCCTTGGTGGGACTATCGCGCTTGGACAAGTTGGGGAAGAAAAGATCAAGGATCGACAGAGGACACAACAAGTGAAGAAGAAATCGAAACAAGCGAATCAGCGGTAACGGGCTGAACCAAGAAGATACAACAGTGAGTGGTGGGGTGAGGTAGGCGATACTGCGATGCTGAAGGCCTTAGAATTAGTCGGCTTTAAAAGTTTCGCCGAGAAAACTCGTTTCGAGTTTCCCGACGGTATCACCGTTATTGTTGGACCGAATGGTAGCGGCAAATCGAATGTTGTAGATGCGATCAAATGGGTGCTAGGGGCCCAGAGCGCGAAAGCCTTACGTGGCCAAGACATGGCCGACGTCATCTTTAAAGGGGCTGCTGGAGGAAGTCGCAAACCCGCAAACAGCGCGGAAGCAACCCTCATCTTTGACAATAGTGCCAGTAGCTTTCCCGTGGACACACCTGAGGTCCATGTAACTCGACGCGTCTATCGCAGTGGAGAAGGCGAGTATCTCATCAATGGCCAACCCTGCCGACTCAAAGACATCAAAGATCTGTTTCGTGGCACAGGGGTTGGCGTTGACGCGTATAGCTTGATCGAACAGGGAAAAGTCGATCGCATGCTTCAGGCATCTGCCAAAGATCGACGAATCATCTTTGAAGAAGCAGCTGGCATTAGTCGCTACAAAGCCAAACGTGTAGAAGCAGAAAGACGTTTGCAGCGAGTCGAACAGAATCTGCTACGTCTTAGCGATTTAGTGCGTGAGATGGAGGAACGCCTACAACGCTTACAGTCCCAGGCCAGCAAGGCTCAACGCTACCGGGCGATGAATGAACGGCTGCAGCAACTGCGTACGCAGATGGCAGTAGCAGACTGGAATGCCCTCGTTTCCCAAACAACGAAGATCAAAAAGGACTTAGAGAATCTACGCCAGGATGAATCGCAGCTGGAATCAGCCTTGAGCGATTGTATTTCGCGCATACAAGCCACGGAACTAGAACTCCACCAAATCGGCCGCGAGGCTGGGACGATAGAGCAATCTTTCCGAGGAACTCAGCAAAACCTGGTAGAAGTCACCAGCCAGCAGCGATTGCTTTGGCAACGAAGAGATGAGTGCGATGAGGAAATCAGCAAGATACGTAATCGTCTGCTAGCCTTGAGACAAAAAGCGGACGTCGCTCAAGTCCAAGTCGCGCAAATGAAAGATGAAGTAATTCAAGCGAGAAAAGGAGTTGAATTAACTCGCGACAAGGCCGAGTCTGCAGCCAACGAATTGCACAATGTTGAAGCGAAAGCGCAATCTTACCAAGAAGAAACCGACAAGAAACGCAAAAGTTATCTCGAGCATCTTCATCAGGCTTCCCAGCAGAATATTTTGGTATCAGGCCAGGAATCGCAATTAGCGGAACTCCAAAAACTATTAAATGGTCTCCAACGCAAATTAGAGCAGGCTGACCTGCACGAACAGGAAGCGCAGATCGAGGCACAACAAGCAGATCTGAAACTTCAAGAGCTTTCCCATGGTGCTGAAGAAGCACAGCAGCTTTTTGATGCCGCACAGGTTCAGTTGGAAGAAGCTCGCAAGGTTCTCTCTCGGCGTCAAGAAGATGCGGCTGCTTTGCAAGGCAGACTGGAAGGCGCCAGAGAACGACTCTTGGTTCTCGAAGAACTTGAGCGCCAGCAAGATGGAGTGGGACTCGGAGCCAAACGGTTGCTCCAACTATCTCGAGAAGAACAAGTGGCTCCCTGGAACAGCATTCGGGGCTTGGTTGCTGAAATGATTGAGGTGGATATCCACTTAGCCCCGCTGGTCGACGTCACTCTTGGACACCTCTCGCAGGCTATCGTATTAGCGGATGCCCAATTACTACATGCAGTTCGCGATGGCGAATTACAGGTCGATGGCAAAGTAACTCTGCTGCGTCTTGATCGTATTCCGACTCGCCGCATGGGGGATCGTATCCAGCTAGATGGATTGCGTGGAGTTATTGGTCGCGCTGACCGGCTAGTCCATTACGCGGCTGAGTACGAGCCATTGATGCGTCATCTTCTAGGGACGACTTGGTTTGTCGATAACCTTGCCACCGCGCTCGATCTGAATCATTTTCGTGGTGCGGGATTAAAATTTGTCACAGCGGCTGGCCAACTAATCGACAGTGATGGAACAGTAACCCTAGGTGCAGCCCAAGCGACTTTAGGCTTGGTTGCTCGCCGTAGCGAGATGCTCGCTGCTCGCCATGAGATACAGCACTATTCCTATCAATTACGCAACGCTCATCAAGAGATCGAGCGATTGCAAGATAATATCGACCAAACTGCAAGACAACTGCGCCGTTTGGATCAAGCCAACCGCGCACGCCAGGAAGCGAGAGCTCAGCAAAAATTGGTTGCAGACAGCGCCAGGTTTCGCCTGCAGCAACTGGAAAACGTACGACGATTGGCCAGACATGAAGTACAAGAAGCGACGGAACAGCAGGAAACAGTCTTGCAGGTTCTTCGTGCCGCGCAAGGTGAACAAGTTCGACTTCAGCTCTTAATCCAGCAACTTGAGGCCGAACTTCTGGAAGTCCAAAGCGCTTCACAGGAACTGGAGAGTGAACGCAAGCACGTTCAACAGACGGCACTGGATCGTCGCGTCGAAATGGCGAAATGCGAACAGCGTTTGGATCATCTAGAATCGATCTTAAAGCAGGTAACTCGCGATCAGTCGGAGCGGCAACAAGCGGTTGCGGAAGTTCGTGATCAGTTGCTGGCCCAGGAACAAAAAACAACTTCGCTTGACCTACAGATCTTAGAGCTGACGTCGCAGCATGCGAATTTGATGATGGCGAAAGAGAAATTCGCGGATGAGTTAGCCGTTATGGCACAAACTGCCCAGCAGTTGCGCACTCGTCGCCAGGCAGAGCAAAAGGAAAAGGAGAGCCTCGAACGAAAACAAGCTAAGTTGGGCGATCAAATTGTCAAGCTGAATACGGAATTGGAAAGGCATGACATGAACGCATCCACACTAAGACAACGAATACTGGAAGACTATGGTCTAGATCTAGGCAATGAAGAGCTTATCGCTTCCACCGAAGCCTTGGAAAATCGAGTAGAAGCTGAGGAAGAAGCAGGGCGTTTGCGTCAGGATATCGCTTCAGTTGGAGCGGTGAATATGGAAGCCTTGCACGAGCTCGATCAACAGCAGCAGCGTTTCGATGAACTTAACGGTCAATACATCGATCTACGCAATGCGAAAGAGGGTCTAGAGAAGATCATCCAGCGTATTGACCAGGACAGTCGTCGATTATTTCAGGAAACACTTGAAGCTATTCGTACCAATTTCCAATTGCTCTACAGAAAGAGCTTCGGGGGTGGTAACGCAGACTTAGTATTGGTTGAAGGTAACGAAGAACGTGAGCCTGGTGTCGAGATCATTGCGACACCACCTGGCAAGACAGCTCTCAGTAATTCGCTGCTCAGCGGTGGCGAAAAAGCACTTACTGCAGTGGCGTTACTTTTGGCAATTTTTCAATTCCGTCCTAGTCCGTTCTGTGTCTTGGATGAAGTGGACGCGCCGTTCGATGAGGCAAATATCGGAAGATTTGTTAAAGTGTTGGAGGAGTTCTTAGACTCCACCAAGTTTATTGTGGTGACACACTCCAAGAAGACCATGACCGCAGCCACGACGCTGTATGGAGTCACCATGGAAGAGTCCGGGGTCTCCAAAAAGGTCGCGGTTAAATTTGAAGAGGTCGGTGAGGATGGCGAGATCCTCTCTTCTCCATCTAAAAACAGTAACCGTCGTGCCGCTTAGCACGACTTCTCGGATTATTCACACACTTTTACCTCCGTTTATGAGGAAAGTTACGGAAAAGTGAAGGTGGGATCAAAGCGATTGTGGGTCAACTGCCGATTTTCCTCCATGAGAAGCTGGTTACGGTCGAACCGATCCTGCTTGAAGAGAGGGAAAGAACAGCAGTTCCTGCAGTTCCTGTCATTCTCTTTAAAGTGAAGGGCCTGTTCGAATCGAAAACAGACTTCGGACAGCTTGTAACGTGTGGTCGCATCTGAGGGATGAGGACTGCTGCGTTTGAAGGCTGCCAGTTCGGGGGGCAATTCGTTCGACGTGATTTCACCGTCACGTTCACTGCTAGCGCAGAGTCTTCGGGCAGAGAACCCGAGGTGCGCGGAGTGTCTACCCGTACGCAGGTGCGTTACTGTTCCTGCATCTGGCCGTTAAATCAGCGTAGCATCATCGAGCCCAAGCAAGTCGTTCTTCGTATGGGGGTGCGGAGTGCGAGGTGCCAGTTGAGACTGAGGCGTTAGAAGTTGGCATGAGAGAAGGGGACGTTCTCACGAGCTGAACCTGAGCCACCTAGAAGCCATGGATGGAAAGCCCTGACCCAGTTGTCTGACGCGGACTTCGATTCTCACCTCGAAGCCTCGTCGGTCTCTGGCGAAAAACGCGGTAGGCAGGGGCAAAACATGCTGAGGTCACGCCCATGACGGGAAGACACAGCAACAAGAGACTACGAAAGTAACGGAGATCCCTCATATGAAGGTGTTCACCACAGGACAGGTCGCAAAGATCTGCAAAGTGGCCCCTCGAACTGTTAGCAAATGGTTCGATTCCGGCCGCCTCAAAGGGTATCGAATTCCGGGATCGCAAGATCGCCGCATTCCTCGAGAGTACCTAATCAAGTTTCTGAAAGAGCATGGAATGCCTCTTGGAGACTTGGAAGATGAGGCAATGGCCAAGGTCCTGATCGTCGCCCAGGACCAAGTGTTGATTGAAAACTTGAAACGCGAACTGCCTTTGGAGAAATCCTTCAAGGTCGCAGTCGCATCCAGCGGATTTGAAGCTGGCATCCAAGCCGAAAGCTTCAATCCAGACTGCATGATTGTCGACTTCTCAATCGGGAAGGTCGAAGCCCTGCAGATTTGCCAGAACCTTAGAAAGAATATCGATTTCTCGGAAATCATCCTGATTGCGTTGTTGCCAGACGACGGTAACGTGATGAGCTTCGATCGATCCAGCATCAACGAAACTTTCAAGAAGCCATTCGACGCACGCTTGCTCGCCGAGCGTTTGCGAACTTTGATTGGCAACAAGAAGGAATTGGTATAACTCGTTTGGGTCTCCGCAAGGTGGCTCTGCAGCCGCGAGAACGCGCAGTTATCCCCGCCTAGTAAATTGCGTGTTTACTCTCGGTAAGCAAAAAATTGAACCCTGTCTCGTTCTTATGCGAGGCAGGGTTTTTTTATTTCTCTGGCGGAACGATTTTATCAACCACGGCCTCTGATTTGCCGCAATCACCGCCCGTTGTGTTTGCCAGATAGTCGTTTGTTTGGTCGCCAATCTCCCGCGAATCGGGCTTGGTATCAGCCCTCGCGAAAGATTGGCCATCTCTAGCACTGGCCACTAACCCTGAGTGCCACTAAACCTGGGGAGTTAACTTCGCTAGGACTAGAACAACTCTCAACTGCGTGCCCCTGCCTCTTATCTCCACAGCGCTGGTAATTCACTCGGCAAGCACGAAGTCCCTTGCTTGCCATTGAAATCATGCCGCATTGGAATTCTCAAATTACGAATGTGATCCCTGGGTGTGTTCCAAGCTTCAAGCCTACTTTTGGGGACCGGGCCTGCTGGCCCGTATTTCGCCCAAAACCCCATTTCTTTATCCGGTGCACGAGTTAAGAGACCAGAATTTTTGCGGTGTAACCCCTAGTCTACTGGAGGAATTTGGCGAAACTTACTCCCCAAAAGGAGAGCCAAGTCCATGCAACCGTTCAACCATTTGACCGACACCGGATTAGCCCACATGGTGGATGTGGGAGGTAAACAGATCTCTCAGCGCGAAGCGATTGCGGAATGTACAGTGGTTATGTCGCCCGCTGCCTCAGCGGCCATTCGAGACAACAGCGTATCCAAAGGAGACGTGTTACAGATTGCGACCATTGCTGGAATTCAGGCAGCCAAGCAGACGTCCCACTGGATCCCATTGTGTCACAGCCTGGCTTTGGAGCATGTCGGGATTAAATTTGACTGGGCCAAACCTGACGAGCTGAACATTCAGGTGACAGTCCGGACACATGGTAGAACGGGGGTAGAAATGGAAGCACTGACCGCAGCAGCAGCGGCCTCATTGACGGTCTACGATATGTGCAAGAGTATTGATCGCAGCATGAAAATTCAGGATCTGCAACTCCTCGCGAAAAGCGGCGGCTCACACGGTCCATTCCGGCGTACGTAAAGTGACTGTTCCTCGAACCTTTGATTTCTTATCGAGCTTACTGTGAATATTCCCATCCAAACCATTGCATTGCCAAGAGAGGCTAGGCAAGACTTCGATCCACAACGGATCGAAGTCGCCTCTGCGTTAGCGCCGATCAGAGGGTCTTTGGAAAAAGTGGAAGTACTATTACGTAGCTCCATGCGAAGTAGCGATCCTTTTGCAGATGCACTCATTGGCTACGGATGGTCCCTCGGCGGAAAAAGACTTCGGCCCGCATTAGTACTGCTTACAGCTCAAGCAGTCTCTTCAATCAATGACGAGACGCTGCGATTGGCCAGCGTTGTTGAATTAGTCCATACGGCAACGTTGGTGCATGACGATGTTCTTGATGGCGCCAGCTACCGAAGACATGTTCCAACAGTGCATACACAATGGGACACTCCATGCAGCATTCTTTTAGGCGATTTTTTATTCACGGAAGCGTACTACCAGGCTAGCCTATGTGATTCAACTATCCCTAGTCGCTGGATTGGGGCAGCAGCCAAGCAATTGTGCGAAGGCGAGATTCGCCAGCGAGGCACCATCGACAATTGGAATTTAAATGTCGAACAATACCTCGACATCCTGAGAGCAAAAACAGCTGAACTGTGTGCTGTGTCGACTGCACTTGGAGCCTGGAGCGTTAACGCCACCCAGGAAATCATTGATGCCTCGGAGAGATATGGACGCTATCTCGGGCTCGCCTTTCAAATTTTTGATGATTGGCTCGATTTGTGGGGAGACCCTTCGAAAGTTGGCAAGTCTCTAGGGACTGACATCCAGACTGGCAAGCCAACTTTACCGATCCTCAGATTGCTTAATCAGAGTAGTGACAGGACTCGCTATGATTTAATGAAAATCCTGCAAGGGCCACCTAACGAGCGGTTGCCCAAACTACGTCCATGGCTTGATGCAAGTGATGCTTCGGCATTCACTCTTGAATATGCAGGAAACTTCGTGAAGGCTGCGATACAAGAACTGGAAAGTTTGCCTAAATGTCGAGAAAGAGAGAGCTTGCGAACGTTAGCGAACTTTAGCATATCTCGGCAAAAGTAATGCAGCCTGCCGCCGACGTGGTTTTACTCTAGAGCTTCGTCGGCTGGTAAATCGAGTTTCTTTTTCGGCCGTAGAATAGGTCGGAGCTCGCTCACGAAATCATTCAGGTCCTTGAATTCGCGATAAACACTCGCAAAACGGACGTAAGCGACTTGATCTAATTCTGCTAAATGTTGCATTACTAGCTCGCCAATGACGCGGCTAGACACTTCATCGTCAAACTCTTGGTATATTTCAGACTCGATCAATGAGACGATTTGCCGTATCTGCTCAGCACTCACCGGACGTTTCCAGCATGCTCTTTCAATACCGCGTGTGATTTTTTCGCGTGAGAAGGGCTCTCCTATCTCTCCCTTCTTGATAACGCGAATCGCCGACTCCTCCGCTCTCTCGTACGTCGTAAATCGCCGATGGCAATGCACGCACATCCTTCGCCTTCGGATAGATCGACCATCATCCGAGGCTCGTGAATCAAGCACTCGATCATTATCCGCATTGCAAAAAGGGCATCTCATAGAAGGTGTATCCGTCCGAGCGATCTACCTCGCCGCACTACCTCGCCGCACTACCTCGCCGCACTATTTCACCGCACTACCTCGACGCAGCGTCAACACAACTTGCCAACTTCGGTGTCTGTTGCGCCGCAGCCATTACTGAAATATATTGGCAAAAGCTATTCGTTAACACATTCACCATAGTACGCGCAATTAACAGGAAATGAAACCTACCTACCCCCACTTTTGCTACGGAATCAGCTAACATGAGCGTTCGAGAAACTGAGATGTCTTGTTTTTAATACCACCACTCCCATCTTCGTGTTTTGGTCGCTCTTTCCCTTTACTTCATCAATCAGGAATTGAAGTATGGCAGACTCTGCTGAAAACCGGCCTAACCTTAACACACCGGATCCGCAATCCATCAAACGCGAAAGCGATAACCAACGGAACGAAAAAGAAACAGAATTGTGGAGTGGTTCTTTCTCGATCAAAGCGATGTACGGTACTTGGATATGCGACGCAATTGCTACAGTTACCGTGCTATTTCTCTGTATTAGCTGGCCTTTGCTGGGTGGCTTAACCTGGCTCTACGGTCTTATCGCAATGCTGATACTGTGGGGAGTAACGGCGAGCATTTATTGCTATCGAAGGCTTGCCGTAAAGTATATTGTCACAACTCAACGTTTAATTCATCAACGTGGTATCCTGGTTCGTACGACTGATCGAATCGAATTGATCGATGTCGATGACATCAGCTTCTCACAAGGACTAATCCAACGGGTCATTGGTGTCGGCACAATAACAATTAGCGGCAGCGATAAGACCGACCCTGTGCTAGTCATGCAAGGCATCGAAGATGTAGCGAAAGTTGCCATGAAGATCGATGATGCGCGTCGCAGCGAAAGACGCAAACATAGCCTGCATATCGAAACTGTCTAATGTTTCACTTCGATAGTTTAATATGATAGTTGTGACACTGGATACAGCTATTTCCGGCCCCATGTGTTGTATGACATTCCGTACAAGTCTGGCGCTGCAACGATGCAAAGGAGCCATTCGCGGAAATAGAGTGACAACCGGTGCACGTTGATAACTGTGGCAGAGCGAGATGAGGGGTGTGGTTGAACTTGGTAAATCTGCGAATGGCTGGGTCGTTTTCGATGGATCTCCACAAACTAGGATCAACCACCCGATTTGAATCGTAACCTTGTCCATTTGGAAGACGATGGCACTCAGTACAAGTTGCCACAGATTTTGGATTTAGCAATTCTTTCAAATGATCTCCCCTCAACTCTGCTGGTTGGCTGGCTGCGGCTGAAATCCAACTCGTCAAAGTCGAATCGGCGTGCCCCTGCGGCACGTATACAATCGCCAGTCGTCGTTGATCAATCAACCAACCACCGTAGGTGACATGCTCTTGCGGTTTTAGTGTATCTGGAATCGAGTTCCCAGCCTTCCTACCACCTCTGTCACCATCTACTAATGGGTCAGCAGTTGACTGCTCCAAGAGTGGATCGTTTGCTAGAAGCGGATCATCCGGCTGCAACTCTATCTCTTGTTGACTCACGCTTTTAGGAGTCTGCTGTATTGGTGCTGCATCGCGAGACTCCTCTTCACCATCGACGACTTCAGTCGCGTCAGCCCCCAACCTCGCATTAGCCAGACGAGATTTATCGTTTGAGGATGAGGCTGTCAGTTGTGACTCTTTCGCGGCAAACCATTGCAGCCAAGCGAGCCGAAAAATATCGGGAGGGACTCCAGAAACAAGCGAGTTAATAGCAGTGACACTACCACTATCCAGTTTCTGTTTCGATGATTATGCGAGCGCCGACTCAAATCGTGACTGTAGTGCGGGCTGTCCTCCTACCGCGAGTTCTTGGAGGAGCTTGCGTAGTTCTTGCGCCAACTCAACCTGAATTTCAAGCGATTCGGTTTCACCCGCTGGAAGATCGTTGATCGCACCACTGGTAGGTAGCCGTTGCAAAATCGCTTGCCCTTTCTCATCTCCCATCAGCAACCATTGAAGAACCGGGGACAGTTTCCCATCCGACATCAAAGAAGCTTCTTCGGGCCAATCTCCTAGCTCGAGCCCCGCAGCCTCGATTTCCTCGCGATCAAAACTTGGCAAATTGATCACGATGAGGCCGTCGGAAAAAGAGCTTCTCAGGGGCGCATCGTGACAACTAGCGCAAGCTTTTTCATAGAGTACAACGCGGCTAACTGGCCCAACTGCACTAGGGTTCGATGCATCTAGGTGACATACTTGACAATCAAATTGCTGGTTCTTCGAAGCGAAATGCTTACTTGAGTGAGTGTGATGATCAAATGCGATTCGCGATTCTTGCTTTGCTGGATAATCGGTGAATTCCGGATGCCCTTGAGTGAAACTATGAAAACGATCAGAGTGGCAACTTTGGCATCGATCATTATCCATATGGGGCAGATCAATCAGCCGTCCCTGATGCTCTTGATGGCATAAAGAACAGGCCAAGTCTCCCTCCCCGAAGGACTGCTTGGGAAGCGAACCGATGAGCGATGTAAAGTGCTCGCGTTGCGTTGCTTTCTTTGTCAAATCTGCCAAAACAGGTAATTGGAGATCGTGAGGAGACTTGAGATGGCCTTGCGGCATAGCCTCTCCATGACAGGTGAGACACTTTATCGATTGCTCTTGTCGATGGCTGATATGGCCTGACCATGACTTAGCTAAAAAGGCCGTTACGGATTCCGTAAGTTCCATTTCATGGCAGGCAGCGCAGCGGTTGTCGGATGTTTGACGACTGAGAATCTGACCGTGCGGTGACGATAATTCACCAGGGGCCAGTAGCTCTCGCTCCCACCCCATCGCCACTACGATGATTAACAAGCCCAGCGTCAATATACCGATGGCGCGAGTCAGTCGTCGCCTGCGCCACCAGAGGGAGCGACGTGGACGACAGGCTCGCGACTGCGACCGATCCGGACAACCGCTACAAGACGCGACATCACCACAACCACCGCGATGGTCTGGCCCGTATTCACATGGCTTCCCGCTGCGCAGCCGCCCACACTCCCATCGATCGGATGGTCGGAAGTACTTTGGAGGTGATTCCCATTGCTTCCAGTGCATATGTACGTCGTCAACCTCGTTGCGCAAAAGCAAGAACCGTGGTCACACGCAAAACAATCAGAAGTACCAACATCCATAATCCTGCGATATGCAGCGTCGTACAGAGGCGAATACGATTCTGCATGGCCCAGTGAACATCCAGTTCATCTTTTCTGCGAACGAACTCACAAATCTGATCGCGGAGAATCCGACCGTCTTTGTTGAGATAGCGATCCAGAGTATCGAGCTCTCGTAATAACAGTCGTCTCGTACCAATCGTTGGGAACAAACCAAACCAAATTCCCCTAGGAGCATGAAAATACTTTACAAGCCTTTGCTGATAGTAATCGGCTAACGTCACTCCCTCTCCAATTTTCGTCGAACTTAAAGCAATCTGATAAGCTTCGTCAGCATATTGCTGCTGCAACCTCGGAATATCTTCGAAAACTATGTCACGTCCCATCGACAAGAGTTTTTTAGGAACACTTCGCGATAGATACCATACATATAGACCGCTCAAAGCAATCCACAAGAATACTGTCGCAAGTATGAACTCAAGCGTACCACCATTAAACCAACCGACATGCGCCACAAAAAATGCAAGCGATAAGATACCTGTATAGATATGAATTTGCAGCCAAATCTTCACTGGCCCAAGCGGTGAGGCCAGAAACCTTTTTCGAATCGATAAAAAGGTAAGCAGCACACATGTTGCGAGCAGCGAATAGCCCGTAAAAAAGTCGGACCTTCCGAGGCGCACTGTCAACCAGCCGACAACAAGCAAACTAGCTACAATCGCAATCGAGGTAATTATCCAACTGACTACCCATTGCGTCTGGAAGCTTACATTTCGGATTAGGGAGTGAGTATTATTAGGCCGCATGCCGTCTTAACCACTCCACGAGATTGGGCATATCGCTCACATTGATTCGTACTAGAGCATCTTGTGGGCAAGCATGTTGACATGCGGGACCTGTAGGATGACTTTGGCACAAATCGCACTTGGTGGCTTGGAGTATTGGCAACTGCGTTTGCTCGTCAACCATCCTCCGTCCCTTGGGATCGTGAATCTGCACCATTCGGATATTATCGTACGGGCAGCTTTGGGCACATGTCTGACAGCCGATACAGGTATCGGAGTTAATTGAGACAACTCCGCTCTCCATCTCACGAGCAATTGCTCCGGTAGGACAACCAATCATGCAAACGGGATCAGTACAATGCATACAGGCGTGCGGAAAAAGCCACTGACCATACTGAGGACCTTGCCGGACAAAGCGAGGATTTCCATCGTGATAAGCCGCACAAGCGCGTACGCAATCATCGCAACGAGTGCAACGAAGCGTATCAACGATCATAGTTTGCTTTCCATTAATCAATCGTTCATCGACCAGAAACTCGACAAGCCCCGTGTCGAGTTCGGATGCTTGGATATGCAATGGCGTATCGATAACAGGACGATTGGGTTCGTAACGTGGCTGTGAAATTGCGGGAGGTAATTCGGCCGCTCGAACATATGGAAAGACTTTTGCGTGCAATACCTTCCACGATAAGCGTAGGACGTCGACATATCCCACCGCTCGTAACGATTGCTGGTAGGGAAGAAATAGTTGCGATTGCGAGGCTTTCCAGTTGTGAGCAATTTCTGCTAGGCCAAATTGCTGCCCCCTCCCTAAATAGGCGAGTGTGCGATGACCAGC
>JAUMAI010000667.1:16403-20818 GCA_032116775.1 Pirellula sp.
AGCTCCCTGTCGTTCGCTCAGCCTTGCAAAACCAGACCGAAGCAACAATAAATGATCTGCCGAGGCACCTTCCTCAGCAATTAAGGTTTCACGCTCAATACGTTTCTGAATATCAAGCTGCTGCGTTTCTTCAAACTCTTGATACCACTCAAGTTCACCATAACTTTCAAACCTAATCTCGGCAGCGACTTCTTGCAGTAAATCTTCCGGTAGAAATCGAAATAGACTTACTTCACGCAAATGACTGAGCAAACTGTTTTGGCGATAGAGAGTATCTAGATGCTCGCGGAGCGACGGATCACGCCTAAGCAACCGCAGACCTTGCCAACGAATTTCCAACACTGCGACAGGCCCATCTGCTACGACAGAAAAAGGACGTGGCGAGCGATTGATTGCCGAGAGTTCCCCAAAAATCTCGCCACGCTGCAACTTATTGGTCTGATGTGTTTGAAAAAGTCGATCAATGTCTTGGAGGAAGACATGAGTTTGGCCATCGGGCTTTCGTATAGCCACGGAATGGTCGGCGGAAATACTAGCAGCCTGGCGAACCTCGGCAACCTGCGATGTCACCATCGTCGACAACAGCGATTGCCACCATGACTTGCGAGGCTTAGCTTGTCGACCAAGCAAAGAATCACTTAAGCGAGTAACGAAAACTCGCACATTCCCTTCGAGGATAAGGAATGCAGAACCACCATAGTCACCCTCACGGATAATGACATCGCCATGCTCGTAGCGTTGCAAGCGACAATCGTTGCGAATGATGTCTGCGAGAGGTGAGCTTTTGGGAAACCGGGCGGCGTCTAACTGTGCTAAAGGCGATTGACTCAACAGCCAATCAACTTCCGCAGTCGTCATTGCCGGGTCGAGCGGTTTGTCCCATCGCTTGGGGCGACGTAAAGACAAGGTAGTATCCACAATTAGGCATCCTGCCAATGATTAGCCTTGCACCTTCGCCAAAAAAGCAACTCTTCTTGCTGCCGTTGACGTGGCTAGCTCCCAACCCTTCAGCCTGCATGGAAACCAGCACACTCCTCATTTGCTAGCAAACAGCTTCGCCTGGTGAGGATCTGGCGGTATTGTGTTCGAAGGCCCAACTTCCCTTCAAGTCCAATTGCTCTTTATTTCCAACGATCTGGCTTGGGTATGTAATGATCGATTGGCTCCAATTGGCTTCCCGAAACTGTGGCGGCGAACTTGATTCCTAGTTTGTTGATCTTGTCGGCCGCTTCCTCGAGTGATTGCTGATTATTGATTTTGAGCTTTACGCTATCGAAGATCGCCAAGACTTCATCCAACATAGGCTGCTGAAGTTTTTGCTGAGCGCTTTGCAGCCGGTCGGCGGCTCGTTTCGCTCTTTTGGCAGAGGTTACGCCAAATTCAGCTTTCTGTGTGGCCTTGGCGGTACTGCGTAGGCTGAACTCCAAATCAGCGATCAATCCAGCCACAAACATTTGTCGTAGTCGTTCCGTCGAAGATGGATCATTGGTTTTTCCACTGGAGCGAACGAAATTATGTCGCACCATACCTTGCGACCAGGCAACGATCTCAAAATCTAAACTGCCCGCTTTGTGTCCTCCGACGTTGACCAGTTCCTCGTCAGGGACAGTATGGCAGCGATAGCAACTCTGAGCTAAAAGGTAGACATTGATTGGATTCCGCATCCCGCCAGCGATACTCTGCCGCAAACGCTGAAGCCGATGATCAGGCTTTTCTTGGTCGCGAGTTATATTGGCTCCACCATAATCGAAATGGACATTGACCCAGTCGCGAGCTCCGCCGTGGCATGATTCGCATGAGATACCGGATATAGCCTCTAAATGACCTTCTTTTTCCTGAATCGTATAATGGCACTGAATGCAGCGCGAGTCACTTTTGAAAGATTGAATCCCCAACTTATCGGCGATTACCTTCGCCTCAGGATTTCGATGCAGCGTTAAAAAGGTTTCGTGATGAGGAGTCTTTTTCCAGGTTTCGATCTCGGCTGCATGGCACTTAGAGCATGTCTCATAACCAACAACTTTCTGCGGCTCAATGTTTAGATCGAGAGATTGATTGCGGGGATCATCGAGCGAGACATCATTTGTCATGAATCCGGTGTTGACCGCGACCAGCATGACCGCAAATAAGCACAATCCAAGAGCCCGCAATCGTTTGGCTATTCCGAACATGACTAATCCAATTCCTGGTATTTACGAATAACAGCAGCGCCAAGTTTCTTAGTTTGGCCAGCAATACTCTCTACTAGTTCGTAGCTTACCAATTGGTTTGAAAACGCTTACCGGACGCTTGATTGCCTGTAGGGGGTAGCAAAAACTTTAGCGACTGTAGCGATTAAACAACCTATAAGCCCAACTCCGGATCAGTAGGGACTTGAGCGCCAATACCCTCGCAAGCGGAGGCTTTAAGCAGCGGTCGATTGGCAGAAGAGGTCGTGTTAACCAGACAAAGACTAAGAGGACCCAAAGAGCTGATTCCCGCAAATAGCATGCGTCAGTCTGGTAAACCTGTGAGAAAGTATCGCCCGTTCAAAGCTTATCGGCGAACAGTTCTCGCCTCAGTTATTGCGCGAGACGTTACCTTCAGGTGATGTCTGGCTTTTTAGTTGGAATCACACGGTGCTGCGCGAAATTAGGCATCGACTTCGATATTTTCCAGTGGACGGGCGATACAACTGAGAACCTCGTCTTCGTGGACTGGATGAGTGGGCTTTTTAGCATATGCGATCCGACCACAGATTTTCTTTACGATGCATGCTCCGCACACACCTGACCGACAGCCTGCATCTAAAGCGATATCGTTCGCCTCAGCCATTTCTAATAAGGTTTTATATTCGCCAGTCCAAACCAACTCTTTTCCTGAAGCTCGAAAATTTACCTTAGCAGAAATTGTTCTTTCGCTATCTGCGCTGTCGTTCGGTAGGATGGTCGAAGTAGAAGATGTAGCGTCGCCCCCAAAAGATTCCCACGCAATATCGGCGGGCTCTTTACCATGCTCAAGTAACTGCTTCTCGAGATGAAGCATCCATTCGTTGGGACCACAGAGATAAAATTTACTATGCTGCGTTGGTAAGTAGTTGCGCAGGGAAGCGATATCAAAGCGTCCTACTTCGTCAAAGTGAATGCCTTTGAACTCATGAGATTCGGGGCGACTGTAGAATGTCGTTAAATGCAGTTCATTGCGTTGCGATTTCCAGTTCTGCAGCAACGGTGCGAATGGATGCTGCTCTGAATTGCGAACCTGATAAAACAGATGAATATCCCGACCAGGTTTATTTTGTAACGACCAACGAAGCATACTGATCATCGGGGTAATACCGATACCAGCAGCCATAAGCACTAATGGGCCAGTAAATGTTGGATCGATATGGAAATGCCCTTGGGGACCACGCACAAGTAAACTGTCGCCTTCCCGCAAACCATAATGCAAATAGTCGCTTAAACCTCGCTGACTTCGATCAAGCTCTCGGTCGATTATCGGAATGCGTTTGATCGTCAATCGATAATAACGGGGATCGTGTGCATCAGATAGCGAGTAGCATCGCAGGGGACGTCTGCCATGTTTATCCGCCGGCAACTGAACCAGCAGGTGCTGGCCTGGAAAAAAACTAGGTAGTTCTTGGCCAAAAGCATCGATCAAGTAGAACGAGCGACAATCGCTCGATTCATCGGCAATTTCGGCGACCACCATCGGACGCCAGCCAGCGGTTGTATTGGGACTCGATTTGAGCAACCCTTCGAGTCTGGCAAGCTCAACACTGGAAGCAACTCGCTGCGCGTGCGATGCCTGTCGGTTGCGACCTTCGGTAGACTGGTTCCAAGATTCCCAGAGCGTCTCAACAACTTGCCAACCGGAATAGCCGATAAGCGTCACGGCTGTACCCGTAGCTAAGACTTCAGGTGACACCAGCATTGCTATTCAGCCCTTGA
Source organism: Pirellula sp. (assembly GCA_032116775.1). Classification (GTDB taxonomy): domain Bacteria; phylum Planctomycetota; class Planctomycetia; order Pirellulales; family Pirellulaceae; genus JAFLCP01. The sequence continues at coordinate 20,333 of JAUMAI010000667.1, forward strand.
TAAAGCTCAGTGAAACACCAGAAACCTTCAGTTTCGTCAGCGAAGCTTGAGACACCTTCAGGCAAGGTCGACTGCGAGAGATCATCGCCGAAGCGTATCTCGTTTCTGCAGAAGGGGTCTCAATCCGCATGCGGCTCCGCAGCGCGGGGAATGGCTTTGGGAGCCTTTTCGACTCGGACAGCCCCCCTCATTTCGGAGTACAACCCAACTTGTTTTTTCTGTTTGATATCGGCTTTTTCGCCTCTTTTCCCCATAAATGGACCCGATTTCAGCGAATGTGGGCAATTTTGGCACATAACTTTCCGTTTTAGGTAGTTGCCAAGTCCCGAAGTGTAGTCAATCCTTTAGGGATCACAGGATCGAGGAAGGGTACCGAGCAGAAAACCACGGGGTGGTTTAGCGGTTTCCTTCCTCGCTTCTGATTACACGCATGAGCCATCATGAACGAATCGGAAAGCACCAACACGCCCGCACTGAGCGTCGAAA
>JAUMAI010000667.1:20828-36624 GCA_032116775.1 Pirellula sp.
GGAGTCGGGCAATCAATGTTATTTAAATGGACCGCGTGGATATAGACTATTGACTTAGATTTATAAGAATCCGTTTGTTCCTACACAATCAGGGTGGGCTCGGCATCTGTAACAACCAACAGATAACGACATTGCATATCAACATTTTGAACACCCAGTTAGCTACAACACAGTTTGTCTATTATACAGGAGGCTTCTCGGTGAGCTCAATTAAGCCCGGAGTTGTGTCAGGAAGCGATTGGATACCACTTCCGCTCTAAAGAACTTCTCCAAGCAGCTTTAACTCACGCTTCCGGAGCATCTACACGCTTGGCTTCTAATGAGCGTTTGGAATTTTTGGGAGATTCCATTCTTGGAACGGCGATTTGTGAATTGCTTTTCCATAATCATCCAGAGTACCTCGAGGGAGAGTTAACGAAGATTAAATCTGTCGTAGTCAGTCGACGTTGCTGCGCTAAAATAAGTCGCAAACTTGGCTTGGAACAATGCCTTATCGTTGGCAAAGGGATGACGATGGGTACTGGTGTTCCTAAATCTCTTCTATCCGATGTTTATGAAGCGTTAATCGCCGCCATTTATTTGGATGGCGGCAATGATGCAGCCAGACAATTTATTTATTCTTCGATGGAAGAGGAGATCCAACTGGCGATCGAAGGGCAGATGGGAGGAAACTACAAGTCTGCTTTACAACAGAAGTCACAGCGTGATTTTAGCAAGACCCCCACTTATCGTTTGTTAGATGAAAGAGGTCCGGATCATAGCAAGATATTTCTCATGTGTGCTGAGATCGATTCGAAACGCTTTTCGCCCGCCTGGGGACGCAATAAGAAAGAGGCTGAGCAACGCGCGGCTGGAAATGCTCTTTCCGAATTGCGTGGTGAAGAGCCTCCTTACAAAGATATTTGATCGCAGCAGTATCTTTGTGACTCAGCGATACTGATGAAGGGAATCATCATGCCATACGGTTGGGGATTGCGTTACCCATAAAAAAGGCTCCGCGCCAAATACATGGAGCCGAGCCTCTTGATTAACCGGTCAAATGAAGCTGTATAAACTACACTTCCTTGGGAACGACAAACGGAGCGCGATATTCGCGGGTTAGCAAGCGATCCGCGGCTTCATTGTTGACAAACTTTTCGTTGGCAACATCGATTTCCAAGCTCTGCCCTACCAAGACATCGACGTTTTCCGTATCGATTTTGTTTTCTTGAAGATGAGCTGCAGTGCGGTCAATGGTATCCATCACAGGTGCACCCTTCCAATCGGCCGCAACGTGATCGAGCATCTCATGTCCGGCGACTTTTTTACCAAGTACCAGCGAGATGTTTCCGAGATGACATAATGCACTAGAAAGATGTCCTTCTTCGATATCGGCATTAAGCTCTTTGTGATTGGCATTCTGCACGGCGCTGATGAAATTACCGTAATGCGACTCTCCTCCACTAAACTCCTTAATGACTTTTCCTTCGGGATCGAACGCTTGTCCGGCGGAGTAACTTGTCATCACAAGGTAACCATCGGTCCCTTCAATGATGATGCCTACATTAGCACCTTTATAGTCAGGGGTTGGTAGACCGCGAACTTCAAAAATAAGTTGCTTTTGACCGTAGTCATGCACCACAATCTGAGTATTGGCTGTCTCACCTGCATCGGTGTATCCATAACGGCCTCCGAAACTGATACAACGCGTCGGGAACTTCATTTCGTTTAAAGCCCAACGGCAAAGATCCATCTGATGGATACCTTGATTACCTAGATCGCCGTTGCCGTAGGCATACTGCCAGTGCCAATCGTAATGGAATCGAGGCCGAGTCACAGGTGCCTCAGGAGCTGGCCCCAGCCACAAATTGTAATCCACAGTTTTGGGAGCTTCGTAACTACCCAGGGCGCCGATCGACGGACGTCGTTTGTAACAAAGTCCCCGCGCGACCTTAACTGTTCCAATTCCACCTTGATGGATGAAAGCCATGGCGTCTCTCATGCCTTTTGCGGAACGGCTTTGTGTTCCCGTTTGACAAATTCGATTGTATTTGCGAGCCGCCTCAACGATTTTGCGACCTTCCCAAACGTTGTGGCTGACTGGCTTTTCTACATAAACATGCTTTCCAGCTTGGAGAGCCCAAATAGCAGCCAAGGCATGCCAATGATTCGGAGTAGCAATCGAAACAATATCGATCGATTTATTCTCTAGCAGTTTGCGAATGTCTCTCACGTACTCTGGCTTTTGTCCACCATTGGCAGCTGCCATTTCGTCACAACGCCGCTGACCGACCGCCTCGTCGACGTCGCAGATATGAGTGACTTGCGTGAATTGGTTTCCGCTGAAGCCACGCAAATGATCGCCACCTCGTCCATTCACGCCCACAACAGCCACCGATAGCTTGTCGTTTGCCGAAACGTTGCCCGCTTTCTCTTCTGCCACCAATGAAGAGGCAGACTGAGCCAACGCCCAAGCGGAGGCTGAAGCAAACATTGATTTTTCTAAAAACGCACGACGATTTTGCTGACTCATCAGCGAAGCTCCTTTGGAATGGAGAGGTAGAGGGGAAGGGGAGCAAGGGTTGGATTAACGCAGTAGGCCCCCGATGGCTGGTTGCCGGCGGGCAAACTCCCCCTATCATAAACGATTGCGGGAACACATTTCCACCATCATCTGCCTATTAGGTGAAGCTTTGAATCGGCAACAACGTGCGGACTATGTCGCTGCTCGACTGAACGAGCTCTACCCATCCCCACCTGTCCCCCTAGACCACTTAGACCCGTATACATTCTTGATTGCGGTACTCTTGAGCGCGCAGTGTACTGACAAAATGGTGAATCGAGTGACGCCCCAATTGTGGAAACTCGCCAAAACACCGGAAAAAATGGCATGTCAGCCGGTTGCCAAAATTCAGGAAATCATCCGCCCCTGTGGTTTGTCGCCCCAAAAATCGAAAGCCATACGCGAGCTCTCTGAAATCTTGGTGCGGGATCATGGTGGTAAAGTACCTGCCGACTTTGAAGTGCTGCAAACACTACCCGGGGTTGGTAGAAAAACCGCGAGCGTGGTGATGAGCCAGGCATTCGGAGAGGCAGCCTTTCCGGTCGATACCCACATTCATCGCCTCGCTCAACGTTGGAAACTGACCAACGGCAAAAATGTATTACAGACAGAAATGGATTTGCGAAAATTATTTCCCAAAGAATGGTGGAATCGCTTGCATCTACAAATCATTTTCTATGGACGTGAGCATTGCACCGCCAGAGGCTGCGATGGAACAAAGTGCGAGATCTGCCAAACGCTGTTTCCTCGACGACGAACACCCGTTGAGACCAAGAAATAAGTCGGCAACCATGCCAGTTTTCACTGGCAATGCTCGGAGTCCCATGACCAAGTGTAGGCTGCCTAGAAAACTTTAGTCGCAGAGCAACCGACTTCTCACTGCCTGAACGAGACTCCCCAATGACGAGAGCTCGCTTGAAACCAGCGTTTCAAGCGAGCTCTTGTGTCTGAACGGCTGATGAGTTCGTCGGCAGCGTCTATCGAATTGCGAATCCCTAGACTTCGGAATTAGTTTTCTTCTGGTGCGCGAATAACATTGGCCAACGCCAGTTTCGCTGGGCAAAATTCATCCGCTTTGAAGTAGAGATTCAATTCGCGTTCTGCGCTCTCCGAACTATCGGAAGCATGCACCAAGTTCATCTGTCGACTGGAACTGAATTCACCACGGATAGTACCAGGAGCGGCATTCAAGCCATTCGTTGCTCCCAACATTTCGCGTATAACGCGAATCACATCAGGTCCTTCGATAGCCATAGCGACAACGGGAGCCGAAGTAATAAACTCTTCCAAGCTCTTGTAGAATGGCTTGGAAACATGTTCGGCGTAATGCTTTTGCGAAAGTTCTGGTGTGACCCGCAACATTTTCATCGCTACGATCGACAGTCCCTTGTTCTCGAAGCGGGAAATGATTTGGCCCATTAAGCGTCGTTCGACACAGTCCGGTTTTAGTAGTACCAAGCTGCGTTGGGTTGCCATCGTACAATGTCCTTAAATGATATCGGGATTGATAAAACACTATTTCGCATCTAGCTTTTGGCCCACTCCGAGAGAGTCGGCTACCATTGGCCCTAGAATTGTGGCGCAAATATCAAATTCTTCAAGGTAGCTGGGCACCTGCAGAACGGCTGATTTTCAGGATTTTTGGCGGCTTTAGTCAACAAATCTGCGACTGCTTGACACCATTCCAACGCCGCGACAACTCATCGATTGCGCATTATCGTTTATCGCCGCGCGGGTTGTCGAATCGGTTGGCGACGACGGGACAGTAAATCCTCATCCTCTGCTGTCGTTTCTTTGGCAGCTGGCTTAGTCGGAACGACCGGAGCGGGGGCTTCTTCCCCAGTGGCCTTTGGCTCTTCGGAAGGCTCGCCGGGGTCCACTGTACCTGGGGTGGCTTCGACCTTAGGCTCGGCAAGCTCAGTGTCAAGCAATTCCTCACCTGCGACTGGCGTTTGCTCCCCTCTGGAAGTTTCGGACTGAACTGGAGCTGCTGGCAACGGCTTGGCTGGTGTCGGCTCGTTGACGCGCCCAGGTATTGGCAAAACCATTTCTTTAGGCAGGGAAGGCTGCGTCCCCTCAACATGTCTTTGCCAAGGCCATTGAGGGGTAACGCGATCGGAAGGACTTTGATCCAAATCCGAATTGGTAGTTGTGCTCAATGCGGGGTACTGGTTACTTGGGTGTACTGGCTGTGGAGCCGCTGATAAAGTCTGTGCATGGCCAGGAGCAATCAGGTGATGCCTGCGTCCCAAAACATGTTGCTGATGCCCAAGTATTTTCTGGGAGGGCAAAATCATGGGCTGTGGTGCATATTGCGGAGGCTCATATTGGATTCTGCTATGCCAATTAATCCCGGCAGGTGCATAATACGGATTACCGTAAGATGGAGCAGGTGCCAAATGTCCCGGTACAGCTTGGTAGTTGCCAAAGTGCTTATTTCCATTCGTGGCGTTATGAATCGGCGTTTGGCAAGAAGTGCAGGGGGGAGCAGAAGGGACAACAATATTCAGCGAATTTGCAGCACCAGCTCCGCGGTGTGTATGTGCCCACGCCTGCGTTCCGTGCGACAACCCGCAGTGGCCACTTAAAACAGGTGCACTCGGCTGGCATGCATCGCCTCCGCAGGCGTGATAACCAGGGCTGTAGCCAATTCCCAACCAGCGACCAGCGAAATTAACCGATGGCAACGAGGCCCCAGGACTGCTTGGAACTCCAGGCACAGCAGCCGAGAGGGGCTTCTCGCCATAAACTGCATGATTCTGTAGCGCTACTGAGTGAGGCTGTTGAGCTTCGAGGTGTGTAGCGCCGGCAAATAAAATCGATAGTCCGGATGCCGTTTTGAACCAAGCCTTAAACATCACCAGCGTTCCTTCTCAGAACTCAGTTTCGACTTTAGTCGCAAATGAATCTCTTCCTTGACTTCGTTCGGATCGACCATCGGGCGTAATAGAGTGAAGTAGCAGCAGACGCTAATCCTCATTACGCGATGCAACCGTTACGAATTTAGCGCCAAACGCGACCTAATCCATGGGGAAAAAAGCAGGAATCGTGCGGATTATGCGGACGAAGCAGATTTTTACGCTCAGGGAAAAAATGACAGCTACGAAACCAGTTCACTGCTCCGCTACAGTTTAAAAGTACGGGCTACATTCTCTGTTGGAGAAAAAGGGATTCGAAGAGCCCACTAGTACAGTCGGCAGCAATCGACACCAGGAACTGGTGAGCTAGTGGCGAATCGAGAACCTGAAGTCCGCTCACCGCAAATTCCCGAAGCCCTTGTGCTTAGAGGCCTTGGAGTTCGCTGAAGAGGCTCGAACTCAATAACTTTTCTTGAGCGAAGAGTCTTCAAAAAAGAGTCAATATTGTTCCAGACCTACCTTTAACACCCCAAGCATTTATGGGCTTAGTGATCATGAACGAAAATTTCATGATCGATACTTAAGCTTCCAACAGGCAGCCAATCTGCGATGAAACCGAACAATCCCTACCGCAAGCGTCAAGAAGTATTTGCTGATCGAGAAATCAAAAATTCTTTATTTCGTCGCCTGCTATTACACTGGCTAGTCTTTGCAGGAACGGTCGTTAGCTTAAATGCGCTTTTGATCATGGCATTCGAAGATCCACAGTACTCATTGAGCGAAACTTTGTGGAGGGTGTTACTCCTGCAGACACCTGTCATGGTTGCAATTGGAGTCCTCATTCCCATTTTTATTCGGGACGCTTTGAAAATATCGAATCGCTTCGCAGGCCCAATGGTTCGCTTGCGTCGCTCCCTGAAATCCCTTGCGAATGGTGAAAAAGTTCCTCCTTTAGTATTCCGGGAGAATGACTATTGGCTTGATAGCGCAACCGAATTTAATCGAGTTCGGCAATTAGTGATTGGACTGTATAAAGACCTCGATATCACAGACGGCCTCAAAGGCTCTGAGCAACTAGCAATAGCTGCAAACATGTCCCTCGAAGATTCGAATCCTAACGCTAAAAATCGCAGCGATAGCTCAACCAAAAATATTTCGCCAACAGTGAACTCCCTCTCGTCTGAGAACCGAGTCATCTGGCAAGGTGAGAGGAATCACAAGCCGTCTCGTTATGTGCATGACGAATCAGCAGTGACAGCCCCAATCTACGAGCCCCTTTCGACTGACATCCCTATCCAAGTCAGCGCTCGGTAAATCGAATTGCGGGAGATTTCTTTTTCCGAATGCAATTCATATGACCGCTTTAGCTGCCAGGTTATATCAAGCAGCAAACAAGCGCCTCCGTCCATTCCGAAGTTACGCTCGACTTTATGAGGTCAGCAGAAATCTACACAACGCTATGGGGCAAGTCCTGGCCATGGACGCCAGCTAAGAGATTGTCCACTGCAATATCCGCCATCGCCTGACGTGTTTTGTAGGTGGCGCTGCCTATATGAGGAACGATGACGCAGCGCGAGAGTTCCCGCAAACGGCTCGATTCTGGTAAAGGCTCTGGATCGGTAACATCCAGCCCAGCTCCCCAGATGGTGCCATTTTCCAGGGCATCATAAAGAGCCTCTTGATCTACCAGGCCGCCACGAGCCGTATTGATCAGCAACGATGTTGGCTTCATAAGCCCAAGGGTTCGTGCATTAATAAAATGATGGGTCGATGCGTTGTAGTCAGCGTGTAAGCTAACGATATCAGCGTTCTGCAATAATTCATCCGCCTCTAATCTTGTAGCTCCAACTTTGACTTCAGCTTCCGGTTTGGCAGAGCGCGAGCAATAGACCACTTTCATATCCCAACCGAAATGGAGTCGCTTGGCAACCGCTAACCCAATTCTGCCCATTCCAACGATACCAAGCGTTAAACCATTTAAATCCAATCCTAGCAAGCCAAGAGGACTCCAGGTCTTCCACTGCAGATTCCGCACTTCATCGAGAGCTTCTGGAAATCGGCGTGCGGTCGCTAGGACCAAACCAACTGCAATATCAGCGGTTGCCTCCGTTAATACTCCAGGCGTATTACCCACCTTGATACCGCGCTGTTTGGCTTCCGCGATATCAACGTTATTAAATCCCACTGCATAATTACTAACGACTTTCAGCTGAGGACCAGCGGACTCAAATATTTCCCCATCGATTTTATCGCTGAGTAAACTAAGAATACCGTCACATCCGCGGACAGCATGAATCAATTGAGCTCGGGAAGGTGGTAATTCATCGGGCCATACTTCAACTTCAACATTCTGAGCCAGTCGCTTAAGTGCTGCCTCTGGAATTCGTCGACAGACGAAAACTTTCTTCCCCATCTGAAAACTCGCTTCTGCTCAGATATAGAACATCTCAACCGATGTCGATTTCATTCTTTCCAATAAATCGGGCAGCATTATCTGCTGCAACAAGTCACGCTGATGAACGGCTAACTGCTTCCACATCTCAGCGACCACGTGTCCATCATGATGGCTTTGCGGAACGTTGAGCTCAGTGCCTAACAAGCTCGGGCAGACCGCTTCGATGATTTCCAACATGGAGATCTGGTTGGCAGACTTGCTAAGAAAATAGCCACCTGAGGAACCACGTGAACTACTAACGATGCCAGCGGTTCTTAGCTGCTGCAGAATTTGAACCAAAAATGGCATAGGGATATTTTGATCATCCGCAATTTCTCGCAGCGCAACTGGCTTGCCATTGACTTGGCGTTTCGCCAATTCAACAACCGCTAGAACAGCATAGTGGGCCCGAGCAGGAACTTGCACGATATTGCTCACAAGAAACAGCGAAATAAAAATGCGATACCCAGTGACAACAGCTCGGCTCTTCACTTATCTCGCGAGTGAAGTCCGCATTCGGTTTTAGCAAAACCGCTCCAACGTCCAGCTCGTTCATCTTCACCCGCCAAGACCGCTCGCGTGCAAGGCCAGCAACCGATACTCGTATAACCTTGGTCATGTAAAGGGTTGTAAGGGATGTTTTCTTTTGAAATCAGACCCCAAACTTGCTTCTTGGTCCAATTAGCCAAGGGGCTTATTTTGACGAGATGAAATTTTTTGTCCCATTCCACAATAGCAGCCTCCGCCCGATCCGGACTTTGATCTCGGCGAATCGCGCTAGCCCAAGCATGCTTACCGCGAGCAGCTAGGCGTAACACCTTAATTTTTCGATCGAAGCAACAACGATTCGGATCGGACTTATAAACCGGCCCACCATTTTGTTGCTCATACTCGGCCACTGTTAATTCGGGCTTTTTCAATTCCACTTCAATTCCATAACGCTGCTTCACCCGCTCGCGCAACTGCAATGTCTCGGGAAATTGGTAGCCGGTATCCAGATTAAAGACAGGTACGTGTGGCGCAATTTTGGATAACCAGTGAATGATGACCATTCCCTCGGGACCAAAAGCCGTGGCCATCGTGAAGTGGCGCCCAAATCGCTCAACGCCCCATCGCAAGATATCGATGGGCTCAGCTTTTTCTAAGGCAGTATTCGCTTGCCGTAGCTCTTCCAGAAGTTCAGGTGTCGGAAACAGAGGTGGATCGGCAACCGCGCTCCCCCCTAAATCTTCGTTTTCCCGCGCCGGCCGAGGCTCGTCCGCGTCGGAACCTTGATTGGCTGCTACTGTCGACACAAAAAGCTCTCACTTCTAATCAATTGGCGATTGATGACCCTTAGAGCCTTAATTCTTACTTACCTGACCAACTTAGTCAACAATCACTCACTATGAGACTTTAATCGTCAATTCTTCTGTACGGGTTGAAGGGAAGATTTCCAGAGAATCTGAAAATCAGGGGAGGGAGACCCTGCGAGCACTTCCCGGGCGTTCACCAGGCGACGCGAGGCTTCAGAATTTGCTTTGCCTGTTCCTGTTCTGGAGCCTGGGAGGCTATCGCGAAACTGGCTTGACGGGGGAAAAACCTTATAAAGTGACCGTGACTCGAACGTCGGACCGCGACTGTTGCTTTCCTGGCCACTTCCGAACGACTCGCAGCTTTCGCTTAGCCAAAGCGTCCGGTAACGTAATCCTCGGTTTCCACTAAATGCGGTTTCGTGAAAATGGTGGAGGTTAACCCATATTCGATCAGATGGCCCAAATACATGAACGCTGTGTAATCGCTGATACGAGCAGCTTGCTGCATATTATGCGTCACAATGAGGACGGTGAATTCCCCTTTAAGCTCTTCAATTAGGTCCTCAATCTTCGAAGTTGCAATGGGGTCCAGAGCCGAACATGGTTCGTCCAGCAGCAGAACTTCCGGTGCTGCGGCTATAGCTCGAGCGATACACAACCGTTGTTGCTGCCCACCTGAGAGTCCCAGGCCATTATCCTGCAAGCGATCCTTGACTTCATCCCATAACGCCGCGGCTCTCAAGCTTTGCTCACAAACCTGCCGCAGCATCGTTTTGTCGCGAATACCCTCAATTCTTAAAGGATAAACAACGTTGTCGTAAATGCTTCGAGGGAAAGGATTGGGCTTCTGAAACACCATACCTAGCCGCTTACGCAGTTCGGTCACATCGATCGAGCGATCGTAAATCGACTGCTCGCCAACGCGAATATCACCGCGAATCTGGACCGCAGGATTAAGGTCATTCATTCGATTCACGCTGCGCAGCAGAGTGGACTTACCGCAACCGCTGGGACCGATCAAAGCCGTAACTTTGCCCTTGGGAATGTCCAGAGAGACGTTGAACAACGCCTGTTTCTTGCCATACCAGAGTGAGAAATTTTCAATGCGAATTGCAGCGGTTTCCGCCTGCAGTTCCTCATGAATATTCGGTCTGAAATTCTCATCCGAAATGAGTTGCTGCAATCGCCCCATCGGCCTAGAACCGGAATGGGCCTTGGTAACGATAACCGGCTGTGACGCGGTGTTGCTGCCAATCGTCGGGGCAGCATTAACGGCCCCAGGACTGGCCTGAGCAGATATCAAGTTGTTTTTTTCTAGGTTGTCCGCCACGGCAAAACCTCAGGAGCCCACTCATTGATTTCTAGTGCCCAATAGTAACCGATGCACTTCTGGTCTCCAACGCGTACCTCCACCTAAATAGGCCATTCGCCGCAAGAACTTCATATTTTAGGCAACAAAAACTGAACCGATTTATTGCCCCCTTTCAGAAGGACTACGGTTTTTCACTATTCGTTCGCTTGAACCGCTATTTGTCTCTTCACGACCGTAAAACAAGACTGAAACTCTCCCGAAAAAGTCGCTACGACCGGCATTACCAACCAATCATCCAAGATGTTGGCGGGAAATAAGCACTGCCCAGTAATAGCCATCCCCCCTCATTCCGATAACGACGATTAGGGGCTAATACCGAAAGTAATCCATCGTCTCGACGCTGCGCCCTCCGCATGAGCATGACGGAGCGGATGATCACAGTGAGAAGGATGGTCGGTGGTCGAATTCTCTCGACCTTGAAGGGTTAGCGTTTCTGAGCGTTTGCGGAACGGACGTCCGATCTGGAAAGTGGCAAAGTATTACAGCATGGAGGCTGATCGTCTGAATAAGGTAAACTGGCGATGCAGTCGACTTCGAGCAAAAGTTCAATCCACGAGGATAAAGTTGCAGGACAACGGATCACTCCGCGACCTGACACCGAGTCCCCACTTGCTTACCGCATCGATTCTGGCGTTGCGATTGGGTACACGGTAAACGCCCCCCATCTCGCTCTTTCGTCCAAACGCTCCGCGACTCCCCGCATACGAGGCGAGCGTCCCAAACAGGAGCAGAGTCTGGATCTTCCGACGGTTAACGTCCCAGAAAAGGACGAGGATACGCGATCACCTGAGCCTCAGCAGGTGCTTGATTTAGATTCCCAACCTGCAGAGCGAGCCGATCTGGACTGGAAAAACCTGCAGGCAGAAGACATCGCCCAAATCTTGGAGCGTCGGTTAAATGAGATCGAGCGCCGCGAACGTTTACTCAACCGCAGAGCCATTATTTTGGCGCAGCAGGAGAGAATGTTTCGCTTGTGGGCCAACGAGCAACGAATGGCATTAAATCATCAGTCGCAAGAGCTACAAAACCGACAACGCGAACTACAGCAGAGAAGCAGTGATTTGCGGTGGCTGTTGGTATTTGGAGATCAGGTCGATTGTCGCGACTCGCTGTCAATGCAGTCTAGCGATGCAACGCAATCATCTCCTGAAACCGATGACAGCAGTCGTGCTTCTGATACGTTCTACGTCGTAGAAGATGAATCTGCTTTGAATGAAATGGAGTTGTGGTCCAGCAGCATTGCTCATGAATTCCGAGAAGATTCATTCGGAATTCGTCGCCTCCAGTCGTAGATGAGGCTGATGGAGTCCAATCCAAAAAAAAGAGCCAGCGAAAGCTGGCCCTTTTAAGTGCTCAAAAAATCGGGTTGGACCCAACGCTACTTTTGCTGAGCGGCATCGCCGGTGTAAGAACCCGAGTAGCTATTTCTTCCGCTTTCCGAACCACTGGATTGCTGTTGCTGTTTGGCTGAAACGGTAACCACGTTGACGAGATTCAACGCGTGGTGCAATTCCACTGGGGAAAACCATTTTTCACCTGGACCAAAGCGCGAAACGAAACGATCTTTCGCGGCTAATTCTTGCCAGGACAAACCGTTGGCAATGTGCCAAGCTGCAGCCTGAGCTGTATTTTGTTGAAGCTTGCCGGTTCCCAAAAGCTTGCACAATTCTCTAACTCGCGGGTCGGGATTGACTTCTTCGAGACGTACGAGCTTGTACTTCATGCGTGGTGTTGGATCTGGCTTGCCGTGTTCCAGACACACGGTTGGGACCTTGAGCTTACCGGCCTTCTCTGGCTCGATTCTCATGAATCCGCCCATGCCGCCCATGCCACCCATGCCACCACCTCCCATTCCACCCATGCCCCCCATTCCACCCATACCTCCCATTCCGCCCATACCTCCCATGCCACCACCCATTCCTTGACCCATACCACCTCCCATGCCACCCATGCCTCCGCCCATACCTCCCATGCCGCCCATACCGCCCATGCCACCACCCATACCACCCATGCCGCCTAAGCCCATACCGCCGACCTGAGCTAAGACAGGAACACCACCGAAGGCTTCAGGGAGTTTAATATCGAGAGGCTTGTCGGTCTTGTTATTGATGACGATGGTTGCTTGGGTTGCATCCTTGGGCAGGAAGCGAACTTCAATTTGCCCACTTTCCATTCCATCAAACAACTCGATGGTTTCTGCCGGAACTTCGGTTTTTGATTTCGCCGAGGTCTTTTTGGTTTTTTCTTCCGCCATGACTACGGCGGTGGTGCCCAAGCACCACAACATGCAGACAGTCGTACCGAAACGCAACAATCGTGTAGACATTCTGAACACCCTTGAAATTCACTATCGATTTCTCAATTCAACCCGATGGCCAACCCTATGGTTTCCGAACCGAGGAAAACCGTGCGACAAGTATTAGGAATATGACGGATTGAATCGGGATCGCCAGCAATTTTCCGCAAACCAAAACTCAAACTTTTCGAGGTTATCGTTGGTAGACTCGCTCCACCATTTCCTCGACAAAAGCCCGAAATCTAGCGAAATGAGTGCCAGAAAACCGAGTTTTGACTAAGCGATTACAACTGCTTACCTCTCCAGAATAGTCATCGCCTCGCCATTCTCCAACTAATTTTTCCTAAACCTTCCGCTACTTTTTCCTGAAACAACCTAACAGACGATCAGTAAGGCTTACTTCGCAGGTCGCTCTAGGGTCGTCGACCAAAACGTGATTATGTCGATGTAGCCACTCCGAATGGCTACACTACCCCTGACTCATCCTCAGGCTGAGCAATTGCCATGCCAACTCCGTCCTGGTTGCAAACATGTAGAGTTTTGGTACGCTCTGGCAATCGCTAAGGGCAAGGTAGCCAAGCAACGATTCGCTTGGCGTGCTATTGCCTGACCGTGAACCACTTGAAGCCATAGTTTGGTTCGTTGAAAACCGTCTCTGTCATACTGTGTCCCCCTGAAGAAAGGTACTATCCTATGTCGCTGTACGTCGGTGAATCGCTGGTAGGTGAAGGAAACGAAATCGCTCATATCGACCTGATGATCGGCGATAAGGCTGGTCCTGTAGGCATTGCTTTCGCGAATGCTTTGGCCAACCAGAGCAACGGTCACACCAACCTGTTGGCAGTTATCACTCCTAACGTGGCTGTTAAGCCATCGACCGTCATGATCACCAAGGTGACCATGAAAGGCTCCAAGCAAGTAATTCAGATGTTTGGTCCTGCTCAAACTGCAGTGGCTAAGGCTGTTGCCGATTCGGTTGCTGAAGGGGTTATTCCTAAGGATCAAGCCGAAAACTTGGTTATCGTCTGCGGCGTATTCATTCACCCAGCCGCTGAAGACAATGCCAAGATCTACAAGTTCAATTATGAAGCGACCAAGCATGCGATTGCCCATGCCATGAAGGGCAAGCCAACCGCAGACGAAATGATCGCCCAAAAAGACGCTGCCCATCCATTCAAAGGCTTCTAGTTCAAGCCGAACTGCAAGTCCTGCCAAACGAAGGTTGCTGTTGGGACTAAGCACTTCCTTGAACTCAGCTTTGAAACTAGCTAGGGACAGGGGACTGGCTGTTCTTAAATAAGAAAAGCAAGCAAACCAACGATAGCTAACGCTGGACTTGAAAAATAGATTTGATGCTAAAGCTCGATGAATCGAAGATACGATTCGTCGAGCTTTTTTTGGCTCACCGCAGAGCTATCTAGGATTTGATTCTAATTATCGGGTCGTGGTTATCGCCTTGGAGACCGACAACTTCGTGTCGAGAACTGTAGCGATATGAAATCAGCCAGCCCCAAGACACAGCCGAGCCGTTAGCTGTACAATTCGCTAAGGTTTTGAGCAACTTCCATTCCACTGCCTTCCTTGTGATATCTTCTGAAGCAGCAATGTCCAGCAAGCAAAAAATTCTCGTTCAATTGGATTCAGATATTCGTCCTAGCACTTTCGATGCGGTTGTCGCAATCGATTCAGGTGTCGAGCACTTGCTGCAATATTCTTCGGTGGACGACTCAAATGTTACCGGGCTTGTCCATGGCTGCATCTTCACTCGCGGTCTTGATGACCTCAAGCATACCGCGATTTTTGTTGGTGGTTCGAATGTTCAAGCCACTGAAAAGATATCAAACCAAATCAAGAAGACCTTTTTTGGGCCGATGCGAGTTTCGGTCATGGTCGATGGGAACGGCTCCAACACCACTGCAGCCGCGGCGGTTGTTACAACGCATCGGCAAATCGATTTGAGCCAATCGAGGGTTGCGGTTTTGGGTGCTACCGGTCCCGTCGGATTGATAGCAACTCGACTTTTGGCGCGACTTGCAAACGAAGTGAGAGTCTTTTCCCGTGACAGGTCGAAAGCTTCTTTGGTGGCAGAAACAATTACTTCGTCGCCAGAGACCGCCTACCGTTCGGCAGTGCACGGATTTGGGTCAGCCGATGAAAAGGAATTGCGGGCTGGCCTGGAGGGCTGTCATGCGATCCTGGCGTGCGGCGCTGCTGGGGTACAGCTCTTATCGGCCGACATTTGGAAGAATCTACCCGACCTTAAGCTGCTGATCGACTTGAATGCGGTCCCCCCCGCAGGCATTGAAGAAGTGCAAGCTTTTGATTCTGGGAAAGTTCGCGACGGTCGAGTTTGCTTCGGCCCGATCGGTGTTGGGGGCTTGAAGATGAAAATACATAAAGCTGCCATTCGTGCTTTGTTTGCAGCGAACGATCGTTTTCTGGATAGCCAAGAGATCTTTGAAATAGGCTTGGCTCTTACCGCAGGCTGATCTTGACTTACGGGTCATTTTTCCTGTACTCCCCAGAGAAGTCCTAAATTCGCGTTCAGAACGTTTCTGGTGATCGGAGTCTGCCCGGACCACAGTCCCTCTTGAATCAGGGATGGTCTGGAACAGCATAACTCCGAAGACCTTGCCGTTTTCGTGTCCGAAATCTGGACCATGGATGACTCTCCTTCATGGAAGCCAAAGGGGTTTTCGTAACAGAATTTGCCAATTCCCGACGTCAATGGAATTTGCTTTTCAAGATGTTTTGGGTTTAGACGTCACCTTGCAAGTCGGAAATACTTCGCGAGCCAAGCATGTACAAAAAGATTCGATGGATCGTTCTATGCGGATTGCTCAGCGGCCTAGGTACTTGGTGCCTTGGTCAAGACATCCGCTTTCCATCGACTGTACCCATGAGTGATTTGACACAGACTCAAAACATCTATGGCCAACCGATGACTGGAGTGCGCCCGATCAGCCCAAGCTCAACGGTCAGCCCCTATCCACCTGGCA
>JAUMAI010000667.1:36634-40478 GCA_032116775.1 Pirellula sp.
AACAGTTCCAATGGCAGGCTACCCGAACCCAGCTATACCTGGGGCTGCTCCGATTGCAGGAGCAACACCAACTGGAGCAGTTGTTCCTAACTATGGAGTACCCGGTTCGACTGTCCCGGGTTCAACCATACCAGGTATGACCGCAGCGGGGCCCGCTGCACCATCGGGTACCGTCCCGTTCGATCCATATTCCGGAGCGAATGCAGCCTACAATCCAACCGCAGCCCAGGTTGCCAATCAGCAAACATTGGCCTCCTGGCTGGGACTTCCTCCTAATGCTTTCGCTGGCTGGTTTGGGGGAACGACACCTCAGCCTTACACTAACCCCTATGGTACGAACCCTTACATGCTACCCCCTGGCACGCCAGTGGTCGGCGGAGTCCCGCCAGGTCAGCCACTAGGCCAGCCCCCAGGAACAATAGCCGCGCCGGGGACTTATCCTCAGGGAACAAGTCCGGTACTAGCCAGCCCGACGGGAAGCTATGGAACCAATCCATATCCACCCTCGATTTATCCACAGCCGGGAACTCCCACGGGCACATATCCACCGAATATGTACCCAACGCAATCGCCACAAGCTCTTTTTCCGACGGGTTGGCCAACCGATGGTACCTCGATGCAAAGCGTGCAACGGTTTTGCCTAGGACCACGATTTCGACATACATGGGTCACTCGCGAGGGAAGCGATAACAGCCTTGGTATCAATGACACCGACGTATCGATTGCATTTCAGATTCCGAATTTCTTCCGCTCGGGCCAACCGCTTTACATTCTTCCATCGTTTGGCCTGCATCTCTGGGATGGGCCCAACGGCTCTACGGGAGCCGACTTGCCAGCTCAAGCCTATTCCGCATTCGGTGACTTTGGCTGGGAGTCGGATCCGAATCAAATCGTCGGAGCGGATTTGGGAGCGAGAATTGGGGTGTTCTCCGATTTTGAAACCATGAATTCCGATAGCCTGCGATACATGGGAAAAGCGTTAGCCAAAGTGAGAATCACTCCGACCATGCTCTTTAGGTTGGGAGTGATCTATGCTGACCGCAATCAAATTAAGTTGTTACCCGCAGGTGGATTGCTTTGGCAGCCAAATCCGAATACTCGTTGGGATATTTTCTTCCCTGAACCGAAGCTCTCAAGTTACCTGACTACCATCGGTAAAACCGATTGGTGGTGGTACATCAACGGATATTACGGAGGTGGCTCGTGGACGATCAAACGCGATGATGGCACCAGCGATCGCATTGATATCGATGACTTGAGAGCGATGGTTGGTTTTGAATGGGGCCAGAACGATTTGCTTCGCACTGGAAGACGAATTGGTTTTATCGAAGCTGGCTACGTATTCGACCGCAAGATCACCTACGTGGTTGACCCGACAGACGATCTAGACCTTGAAGATGGCTGGGTCATTCGAGCCGGTCTGGCGTATTAACCGACTCTGAGTGAACTATCGTAACATGCATGTTCAAACGATAACGATGCCAGCGAAGCGCTAGTACTAGATGTCGCGGGGCGATTCTAGTTCTTTACTCAAGCACGCAACCATTCAATCACGTATGCAGGCCGTGCAACCATGGATGCAGGCCAAATCGTGGAGCATGGAGAGTTTCGACAGCAATGACTTTAACATCGCGACACACCTGTTACGGAGCAGAAAAGTCTGCAGCGCTGACAGGCCGATATCGCGCGCAGTAATTCGCGATCAAACGCCGTAGATGATTCGGAAGCCCATAATCCTTCAGAGTTCACAAACGCCTAAAAGCTCCCGCAGACACACCGTTCTTTTCTCATCGAACGGTGGTCCATGGAAGCTCTTTGTGATGAAAGACTCTCTAATGAGAAGTATTTTGGCTGAGCTAAAAGTATGCGAGTTCGGCAGAAACTTGTCCTGCCAGGTGCAACACTAAGCCTTAAGTCCCCAACGATCGATCAAAATCTGTGCACCGGGGGTCAGCTTTCTTAGCTTATCGGCAATAAGAGGCTTTTCCGCTTTGGTAGCTTTAGCCGCTTTCTTCTCTAAGATCGCCAATTTCTTGGCACGATGACGACGTTTTCGGAGTTCACGATCGCGTTCCACGCCGGCCATGATCTATTACCCTTACTGTACAAAACATCTAGCATATCGAAATAAACTAACCTGAGAGGCAAAAACTACCTCCCCGGCTTAATTAGGTCAACGGTATGATAACAAAACCAGTCGATAACGTACATTACCCGGCGACCGCAGAAGTAAATTCGGCGCTAACGCCGGCTAAAGTTCACCCTATAAACGCAGATGGTGGTTATCGACCCCCAGCTGAACTTTCGATTCTGCCCAGAAAATAAATAGAAAGCGAAACAGAAAGCGAAATAGTTTATGCAGCCGCAGACGACCGCCATTGTGCTTGCCGCCGGTAAAGGGACGCGAATGAAGTCCCTATTGCCGAAGGTACTTTATCCGGTACTCGGAAGGGCGATGATTCATTGGGTGATCGATGCCTTGGAAAAAGCTGGAGTTGGCCGAATTATTTTGGTAGTCGGCTATGAAGCGGAACTGGTGAAAAAAGAGTTGGCCGCTCGTAAAGGCATAGAATTCGCCTTGCAGGCTCAGCAATTGGGGACTGGGCATGCAGTTCAAATGGCGGCCCCTTTACTCGGCCCCAAGGACGAGAGAGTCTTAATTCTTGCGGGCGACTCTCCTCTGGTTCAACCCTCATCTTTACTGCGTCTCATGGAACGATTTGAGTCGGGTAGCTACGATTGCCTTCTTGGAACTTTGCACAAAGAGACACCATTCGGTTTAGGGCGAATTGTTCGCGATGCAGGGGGCAAATTTACCCAGATCGTCGAAGAGAAAGACGCCACCGCTGAACAAAAGAAGATTACGGAAGTGAATATGAGTACCTATGTTTTTGAAACAAGTGCTCTAGTCACCGCCCTACAACAACTAAACAATCAAAACGCGCAAGGGGAGTTTTACCTAACCGATTGCCCCGCTATTCTTCGCAATTCTGGAAAACGAGTGGAAGCGGCGGCCGTATTAGAACCCTGCGAGGCCTTAAGCATTAACACTCAAGAGGAAGCTGCTTTGGTTGAGACGAGGATGAAAGAAATGGGGTATCCATGCGCGAGCTGAAAATTTTTAGTGGACGAGCTAATCCGCAGTTGGCTCGTGACATCTGTGGTTTCCTGCACTTGAACCTCGGATCAATATCCCTAGGCAAATTTCCGGACGGTGAGAACTTTTGCAAGATCGATGATGACGTACGCGGTCGCGACGTCTTCTTGATCCAACCCACTTCCCCGCCGGTCAACGACAACCTCATGGAACTGTTGATCATGATCGACAGTTGCAAGAGAGCAAGCGCGGCGAAAATCACAGCGGTCATTCCCTATTTCGGTTATGCCCGCCAGGACCGTCGTGTCCGCTCAGCGCGGGTGCCAATTACCGCCAAAGTTGTTGCCGACTTTCTGTCAAGCGTCGGTGTTGACCGCGTATTGACTGTTGACCTGCACGCCGAACAAATTCAGGGTTTCTTCGATGTGCCGGTTGATAACGTATTCGCCTCTCCTGTGCTGCTGGACGACATGCGGTGGCGTGGTGGCCGGCCCGAGGGATGCCCGGTCACGGTGGCCAGGGTTGCCAAGAACAAGCACGGTAGCACGGGTCGCGTGATGTTGCGGTGGACCCCACAGTTTACCCTGTTTGAGGACGCCGATGCGGAGCTGCAAGAGCGGGCCAAGTCTGCGCTGACTGAGAGGCCCCCGGCACGCAAGTGGCAGCAATCGGAGATGAGCTGACCATGGGAGCCAAGTGGAACAAGGAAAACCCGGATCGCGCTGCGCTCCTCCATGCCCGCCGTTG
>JAUMAI010000668.1:0-10679 GCA_032116775.1 Pirellula sp.
CACCGCTTTCTTTCCACTTCCACCAGGCCCCGCCTTACCTTGTCCTGGTTTCGCTAATGGTTCAGCGATAGCCAAGCCTGATACCACCGCCAAGACCATCGTCACGATCAAATAGAGCAGATAATGCATCACGCCAGTGAAGCTTTCTAATTCCAGCGACATCACAGAGGTGATCGCACCAATCACAACCATCACCACGAGCATGATACTGGCCATAAGCAAAGTGACCTCAGCTAATGACCCGGCATCCAGCAGATAACTCGGGATCAACCAATAGAGTCCCCAGGTGATGGCGTAGATAACTCCGCAGGCGGCCGAGCGAATCAACAACTCCTTCCCACTGTAGCCCTCGAGTTCCGATTCTCTAAGAAAGAAATAACCTCCCCAGGCTAAAACCGGTCCTAAAACCAATGCGCCAATCGCCAGTAGGGCGGTCGGTGGCTCCGCAACACTGAACCGTATCGCCAGAGCTGCCCCCAGCAACAGGATCGAGATACCTACGACCGCCGCCGCAACCGGCCAGCTAAACTTGGTCTCAATACGACGCAGCGGCTTAAGGACAGGACTCCCTTTGGCATCCTTAGGTCCCGTAGTTTCCGGCGCATGAATGACGACCTGTTCGGTCAATTCCGGAACTTGAATCTCTTTCTTACACTTCGGACATGGCCCTTTCTTACCCGCGAATTTATCGCTGACCTCAAATCGGGTAAGACATCCAGGACATGTAACAGCTATTTTCATGGGGTATTCGTGGATAAGAGGCGTCAATAGAAATCGTGGCTGCAGGAGTCAGTTTCGATCGGGGATGGCAGCAAGTCAATATATGGTATCGCACCCCGACGATTAGACGATACAATCGCGCGGGTATCTTACAATAACTGGAGCATTTCCGAGGCCAACCGGCAGCAAACTGCACTCCGTGGAAACGGTTTTCCCGAGCATATCTCCCGGAATTTGCTAAAGGTCGAATCGAGCGTCGCTCTTAAACCATTAAATCTCTTTGGTTGCCGCCGTGAACATGCAATCCCAGAACTCAGATGAACCTTCGAGGGACTTTTCGAGCGAGCCAGCCCACTCGGTCAGCAACCCCAGTGAAGCAACCGGTGAAGCAACCGGTGAGGCAACCGGTGAGGCAACCGGTGAACAACCCTGGTTGCATATTGCGCTCTTTCAGCCAGAAATCCCCCAGAATACCGGAAACATCGGTCGGACATGCGTCGCCCTAGGTGCCAA
The DNA here is from genome assembly GCA_032116775.1 of Pirellula sp. GTDB lineage: Bacteria > Planctomycetota > Planctomycetia > Pirellulales > Pirellulaceae > JAFLCP01. The sequence continues at coordinate 1,234 of JAUMAI010000668.1, forward strand.
ATTGTGGATCATCCGCCCCACCGGCTTTAGGCTCGACGAAAAACAACTCCGCCGCGCCGGTATGGATTACTGGCAACACCTAACCTGGGAAGCCGTCGACGACTGGAGTCACTTCGTTGCGCGTGTGCAACCACAGCGAATTTGGATTGTTACCAAATTTGGAAAAACGCTGTATCACAACGCCGAGATTCAAAAAGGAGATGTCTTGCTGTTTGGCAGCGAATCCTCTGGACTCCCTCCCGCGATTCGTGAGCAATTCATGCATCGCTCACTTCTCATTCCGATGCGTCCCGAGGCTCGCAGCCTGAACCTTTCTAATGCAGTCGCGATTCTCGCTTACGATGCGCAGCGACGACTGGGCTGTTAGTTGCCCTATCGTTTAGTTGCCCCATCGTTGTCGTAGACGAACGACACTACTTAGTGACACTAGCTAGTAATTTGCGAATATTACTCGAACCCTTTTCGTCACAGGCCTATCCTAGTAATGGTACTTGGGCAATGGCATTTCATACGAGGCATGTGACCAACGGATCGAATGGACTAAGCCCTAAGTTATCAACCAGCGAGAGTCACTAATCATCTCGACTCAGAACACGCTCCGCTCACACAGCCGAAGAACAATGAATGGCGTATGACTAAAGAAGAAAAATTAACCTGGTCAAAGAACATTGAACCGATTGCTGAGGCGGTCTCAACCTTGAAAGTCGGTGATGATCTTTCGCCTATTACGGTGATCGGTACCGAAAAAATTCGCGATACCTTCGATAATGTATGTTTGCAACAAGCTGTCAATTCGCGCCGTGCTCCAGGGGTCAGCGAGATCGTTTTGAACCCAGACGCCCACCTCGGTTACGGTGCCCCAGTGGGTTGCGTCTTGGTTTCACCTACCCACATTTATCCAGGCCCAGTTGGCGTCGACATCAAATGTTCCATGAGCCTCTTGCAAACAGACTTACCCGAAGAGGCCTTAACCTCACCGCAAGTGCGGAGACAGTTGATCAATGCGATTTGCGATCGCACTCCTACAGGACCGGGAAAAGGAAACCGACACGCCAAAAAGGCTCGCAGAATCGAACCCTTGATTGGACAGAACGCTTGTTTGTTCGGCGCAGCGCCTGAGGTACTATCCGCACTGGGTATCCCCATGCATTGGGCTCAGCGTTGCGAAGATGCTTTTCATTATGGAGCGGATGGAACAAGCGAATCGCTAGCTGACCGGTTGAACTATTTATTATCCAATGGCGCAATCCCCAATTTTGCGGAGAAATGCGAACAGCTTGGATCCTATGGTGGAGGAAATCACTTTGGTGAATGCGAGATCGTACGAGTGGATAATGACAAGCGCAAGCAACAAATTGCCGATCGTTTCGGTCTGCGAGATGGTCGTGTTGCGTTTTTATCGCATTGCGGTTCCCGCGGACTAGGACATCGACTGGCTTCGATCCAGTTCCAAACGATGCAGCAAAAATTCAAGTCCGAGAACATTCCTTTTCCTGGCGATGATCGAGAATTGGTCTATGCGGAACTCGGAAGCCCAGAAGCAGCTAATTATCTAGCGGACATGGCGATTGGGGCGAATTTCGCAACCGTGAATCATTTGCTGATCAATGCACTGGTACTGGAAGCTTTCCAAGAAGTCATTCCTGGCACACGGGGTGAGCTGGTCTACTTTATCAGCCATAACATTGCTCGCCGAGAATGGATCCATGGAAAGTGGCAATGGGTCCATCGCAAAGGAGCAACCCGCGCTTTTCCAGCGGGGCATCGCGAACTTGCCAATACACCTTATGCCGATATTGGTCATCCAATCCTATTGCCAGGCAATCCGCGCGACGGTTCCGCCGTCATGGTTGCGGAAGCGGGTGCAAACAAAGCTTGCTTCAGCATCAACCATGGTGCGGGACGAGTTTTAGGGAGACGAGCAGCTATCCGAACGTTGGATCAACGAAGTGTCGATCAAGAGTTCCGCGATATGGATATTTTGACGAACTGTCGCCAATATCCGCTGGATGAAGCCCCTTCAGCCTACAAAGACTTCCGGGAAGTACTCCGCAGCGTTGAGCTGGCAGGGTTAGCCTCGGAGGTAGCCAGACTGGATGCCCGCTTCGTCATCAAGGATGGATCCCCTGCCGACGACTAAACCACCATGGCTATCAGGACCTGACTATCAGGGCCTGACTATCAGGGCCTTCGACGATTTCATATCGATAACTCGCCTTCGACATCTCGCCAGAGAGTGTCGACGAGCCAAACACTCTTTTGACCCTTTCCCTCCACCTTTTACAAGCGATACTGTTCTCCGCTAAAAGCCGCTACAAACGTAGCGGCTTTTTTTATATCCCCAGCCAGAACGCTAACCCGAAATACCCCAGGTTGTTGCCAGCTTCCTATAATTTAGCGGCCGTCATTCCTGCCCGAAGTTTATCCCCCAAAGTTTCTCGTAGCTGAAATTGCCTCACGACCGGATCAGCTGGTACAACGTATGGCTACGATTAAGATGTGCAACATACTATTGAGCTGGACATAGCCCTTGAGTACAAAGACAGCCCCTGATTACAAAGATGACAGTGGAGAGGGTCAGCATCCCCACTCGACTATCCGTGCGATTCATTCTGGGAATAACATCCCCGGTAACATACACATAACCGGAGTTAGCGAAATCATGATTCGTCGTCTCACTCTCCATCGAGCTCTCCCCCTCTTGCTGCTCGGCCTATTCCTGTTAATCCCAGCCAACATCAGTTCAGCCCAATCACCAGGTCAGGCTGAGCTGGATCAAGCCACCGATCTCAAGCTCGATGCCGACTCCATCGAAAAGCTGAGTGAAGTGATTAACCTGTGCAAGAAAGCCATGGAAAAAGGCTTGATGCCAGAAGACATGGAGCTAGCCAAGCAATTGCTCTCTTCAGCGGCTTACGAAAAAGCAGAAAGAATCACCCAACGCTTGGCTCAAGGACGGTTAACTCCACGTACCTTGGCTCGCCAGCGCGATGAAGCCATTGAATCCCTCGATCTAGCCATTCAAAACAACGAAAAGTTTGCAGCTGCCTGGTTACTGAAGGCGAAGCTTTACACTGTTCCGGAGCCTAACCAAGAGAAAGCCATCGAGGCTGTTTCCAAAGCGATCGACTTACTTGCTGACAACCCGATGGAACAATCCGGGGCCTATTTGCTGCGGGCTCAAATTACGCCCAAACCAGAAGACAAGCTGGCCGATGTCATCAAAGCTACTGAAGCGGATCCAGCCAACGTCAATGCGTGGCAAGTTCGTATTGCCTTACTCGATGGCCTCGGAAAAAGTGAAGATGCGTATCAAGCCAGCCTGCAGCTGATCGAACGAGAGCCTGACAATTTAGTCGCTCTCGAAATCGCTGTCCGATCTTTGCTCAAACTACAAAAGACCAGTGAAGCAATCGACTTTCTCGGCAAGCGTATCGAACAGAACCCCAAAAATGCTGCTGTTTATCGCATGCGAGCTCAACTACTAAGATCCGAGAAGAAGAGTGAACCAGCCCTCTTGGATCTCGATAAAGCCATTGAAATCAATCCAAAAGACCCAATCGCTTTGCTGCTCCGCGGTGAAATTTACCTGGAACTCGACAAGGTAGAACAAGCTCGAACCGACATCGATAGCGCGTTGTTAATCGAACCTGGATTGGTGCAAGGTATTGTGCTTCGCAGCCTCGTTGCAGCGCAAGAAAAGCGGTACGCAGATGCCATTTCAGATATGCGTAAACTAGTTCGTGCTCAACCAGAAAATCCATTCTGGATGTTACAACTCGCTTCGTACTACCAACTCGACAATCGCCCTAGTATGTCGATCAAGGTCTCGAATGAAGTCATCAAGAAAGATGCGAAGAATTGGCGAGCCTTTCGCCTGCGAGGCGATGCGTTATTGAGTGTCGGTGAGCACAAACCAGCCACTGACGATTACGAGAAAGCGATTCAGTTATTAGACGAAGCGAAGAAAGTAGCATCGGAAACCCAAACTCCAGATGCGGGTTCTGAGGAAAACAAACCTGCTGAACCAGAAGTCAAAACTGATACCGAAAAAGAAGGCACGGAAGAAGCAACCGCTGCCAATGATAATTCCGATCTTGCCGGGATTTTAAATAATCTAGCGTGGGTGTTGGCCACTAGCCCCAAAGATGAAATTCGTAATGGAAAACGCGCTGTGGAACTTGGACTGCGGGCTTGTGAACTGACCGAATACAAGGAATCACACATCCTCAGCACTTTGGCGGCTGGCTACGCGGAATCGGGAGACATGACCAACGCGATCAAGTGGGCGGAAAAAGCTGTTGAAGTTGGCTCACAAGATAAGAGTGAGCAAATCGACCAACTCAAGCAAGAATTGGAAAGCTACAAAGCAGGTAAACCATGGAGAGAGGAACAAAAACAACAAGAAAATGAAGTCCCCGTCGGCAGCGCCGATCGCGGAATCGATTCTTGATTTCTGCAACATCTTTCTGGCCTGATGAAACATCTTATGGGCTGTAAACCAAAAGGTTTGCAGCCCATTTTTATTTTAAAACCGGCGTATCTGAAAACCTGAGGCCATGTGAGGTTGCTTGGCCCAGAACGAAAAATCGCCGTTTGCCATATAAGGCCTCCCTTCTTGAGGCTTAAGCCAATCGCCGACCAGACTCGTTGAAGAATCGTGGGCAGCCTTCTTGCTTCGACCTAAAAACAGAACCTGAAAGCTGTCGGCTTATGGCATGGCAGAAGGGCTATGAAAGCGGCCAAGGACCTCTTCTCTGAATCAGGTCGTGCCACGGCCCGACCTGCAGGGGACCATAAAGCGACTTCAAAGCGACTTCAAAGCGACTTCAAAGCCACTTCAAAGCCACTTTCGAGGGGTATCTCAGGCCGAATCTTTTTCTAGGTTGACGACTGGTGGAAGAGGCTGATCCCCTTGTCGCTTCCCTTCACAGCCAGTTGTAGCGACCAAAAAAAGATAATTTAGGAAGCCTGAGGGGATTTCATTGACCCTAATGATGGAGGGTAACTATACTCGGACGTAGATTAGCGGTCGTATGGCCCACGGCCGATCCCGTAAAACAGCTCCCGATATGCAGGTGGAATTGCCTGTGATTTTCTGGTGAGATGACTTTTACTCTTTTCAACCGATTGATCCTAAGTATATGTCGCTCCATCTCTTGCTTCGACAAAGCTACTTGTTATGCCAGGCATGTGCAGTGCAATCCGCTCGCGCGGTCCTAACTGCAGTCGCCCTCGGTGGAATTGCGTTACTGAGTTTCCCAACTTGTGCTCAGGCACAGGAAGCAGCTGCGGGCGAAGCGGACGCTGCTGCGCAGGAAAACGACGCTGAGCAGCCCAAGACCATACCGGTCCGCTCCTCTTCGTCATCGTCGAAGCGTGTTTTGGCTCCTGGAGTGATGCACTTCGTCAAGCCAGACCTTCGCCCTGAAGACACCTTTGAAGGACCAATGGCGCTTGATTTTGTGGCTCAACATCCCGAACTAGCTTGGCAGCCACCTGATTTCCCAGATGGCCGACCATTGGATGCTCCCAAGAGTGAAAGCCTATTAGACAAAGGCTCTAACATTGTTCTTCGCCACTCTGTGTATGGTTTTGAAATTGGCTTCAAACCTGTCCGCATGCTGGAAGTCGATGTGCCTCAACCGAACGGTAAATTGCAGCGAAAACTTATTTGGTACATGCTCTACAGCGTTCGTTATCAAGGTGGCGACCTACAGCCTAAGGCTGAGGTTGATCAGTTTGGGGCGGAAACTTTTCCGGCTCCAGAACGGGTCAGCTACAACAGTCGCCGCTTCTTCCCCAATTTCGTGTTGATCGAAAAACCAACCAACAAAGAGTATTTGGATCGCATTATTCCCGCTGCCAAAGACATCATTGCGGCGCGCGAGAAGGTTGGAGCTCCCATCTATGACTCGCTAGAAATCCAAAACATCTCGATCCCCAAGAGCACTGCGACTGAGGATAACCAAATCTGGGGCATTGCAACCTGGGAAAACGTAGACCCCCACATCGACTATTTTTCAGTCCAGGTTCAAGGTCTTACCAATGCCTTCCGAATCGAAACCGTGGATGGCAAAAAACTGTATCGTCGCAAAACCTTACAGCTCAACTTTTGGCGTCCTGGCGATACGATCGATGAAATCGCCGATAAAATTCGATTTGGGGTTCCCGCCTTCGCCGATCCTGCCCGACAAATCAAGGTTTTGGAGACCTACGGGTTGTCAGAACGCCTTGATTATCTCTGGATTTATCGGTAATCTTGAGAGCTTGGCAGGATCTTCAAAGTTTCGCCCCAGCCTCCCCGATAACGCTTAAGTAGCCGACTTGGCACGCTTGAGTGGTGGGAGCCTGGGAAAAATAGAAACTAGGTCGTCGCCAATACGCTCCAGCTAACCAAGGCTGGGCAACTTGCACCAACAAGCGAATCTGGAAACGATAGATTTCCTTGCGGCTGGCTTGCAGGAGACACTGGAGTGATGACCAAATGGCCACCGCTCGAGCGTACCGGCTGAGCAACTTGCGAGTTGAATCTTGTTCACTAATAAAAAAGGCGCCAGCCACTTACACTTTACTGCGATAGAAAATCGCCCGAGGAAGTAGTTGCTGGCTGACCGCACTGGCGACCGGTTTCATAAGAAACATCCAGTGCGATCGATGTTTACGGAGATGCTCAAACCATCTAGTAAACCTCGATGACGAAAGAATACAACCAATTAACGATTTTGGATTTTGGAAAGGTAGCTGTGAGTCATGGCACATAAGAAAGGTCAAGGTTCGACCCGCAACGGTCGCGACAGTAACGCACAACGTCGTGGCGTGAAGCACTTCGGCGGGGAACTGGTACAACCTGGTTCTATTCTGGTTCGTCAAGTTGGCACCAAGTTCCATCCAGGCAAGAACGTCGGGATGGGCAAAGACTACACGATCTATTCGTTGGTCGATGGCAATGTCCAGTTCGATCAGAAGGGTCGTCGCGTTAACGTGGTTCCAGCAACCAACAGCTAAGCGTTGATGGATCGCCACTTCGATGTACGCATTGAAGCAGGTGAAGTCGCGACGGCTGGCAAGTGAATTGGTCCATACGCTCTATTAGTTACATACTCTGCTAGCCTAATGGCTGCAGAAAAATTTTTCTTGTTGCTCGAGCAACGGAACTAATGGCGTTGGGCAACCGATCGAATCGATTAAGAATCGGGCGAGCTATCTCGTGTAGGTGGCTCGCTTTTTTTGTTTAGAGGCAGATCTATGTTCGTTGATCGAGTCGAAGTCGAGTTCCATGCTGGCAAAGGGGGCGATGGTTGCGTCGCGTTCTTACGCGAAAAATACGTCCCGCAAGGAGGACCATGTGGTGGTGATGGTGGCAATGGCGGAAGCATTATCTTGCGCGCCCGTGAAGGAGTAAACTCGCTCGTCAATTTCGCTCACAGCAAATTCTGGCGTGGCGAAAAAGGGGACAACGGTCAGGGCTCGGGTTGTCATGGACGCGGAGGCAAAGACATGGTGCTCGAAGTCCCTCCAGGAACCGTCTTGATCGATAAAGAAACGGGCATGATCCTCAAAGATCTAATCAAAGCGGGTGACGAAGTCGTAGTGGCTCGCGGCGGAAAAGGTGGCAAAGGGAACACGCACTTCAAAACGTCAACCAATCGAGCACCGCGTGAAGCCACACCAGGACAAGAAGGTGAACGACGGCGTGTTATCCTTGAGCTAAAAGTGATCGCTGACGTTGGTCTCATTGGAAAACCCAACGCCGGCAAAAGCACAATGCTTAGCCGACTGACACGTGCTCGTCCCGAAATCGCAGACTACCCTTTCACCACCAAGTATCCAAACCTGGGACTGGTGCGTCTGGATATGGATCGTTCGTTCGTTTTGGCGGACATCCCCGGTCTGATCGAAGGTGCTCATCGCGGCGTCGGTCTGGGACATGATTTTCTAAGACACATCATGCGCGCTGGGATACTGGTGCATTTGGTTGAACCAACCCCAGCAGATGAAACCGATCCATTACATAACTATCAAACTATTCGCGCCGAACTCGAACAATATAGCGAAGAACTGGGCCAACGCCCCGAAATCATTGTCGTTACCAAAGCCGAACTTCCTAACGCCGCTGAGGTCCGTGATATCTTACACCGCGAAACCGGGCGTGAAGTGATCCTAGTCAGCGCAGTAACAGGGCAAGGACTGAATCTACTCATCAATCGAATTGCTGAAATGCTGAAACAACGCGACGCAGCCCACGCAGCGCGAGCTCGATAGGAGATTGATTCGTTGACGCTGGACCGACTTCTCGACAACTGCGAAGCCACTTGGGTAGTCGATATCGGCAATAGCGGTATTAAAATCGCTGTGGCTGATTGCGGCCCCAGCCTCTCTCCAGTGCCAGTGACCGTCTTTGAAAACAGGCATTTCAACTGGCAGCAATCCGCGGTGCGAAAAGTTTGGCAGGCAACGTGGTCTCATGCCGACTTGGGTACAACAGCGCAGCAAAAAACCAACACTTGGCCCGCCAATCAATCAGAAGCTATTGTCGACCTCAACAACCCAACATGGCCAGAGTTAGTGATCGCACAAGCCCTGAAACATTTTGATATAAGCCCGAGCGTTAATCGCAAAAATGGTTGGTTACTGAGTACCGTTCATCGTCAAGCTGCTTTGCAGTGGTCGAAATATCTAGCAGAACGGCATCCTCATGACATTGCTCAAATATTTGAATCTCGGCAACTCGCTTGGCCGCTGAAGGTCGACTATCCAGATCGCGTTGGAACCGATCGCGTATTGGCAGCCTGGAGTGCTTGGAACGTCCTAGGAAAAAAAGCCCCTTGCGTCGTCATCCAAGCTGGTACTGCCATCACAGTCGATGGCGTCGATGAGGATGGGCAATTCGCAGGTGGAGCAATCTTGCCCGGCCTGAGATTAACACTCAATGCTCTGGCAGGGGGCACGGATTTATTACCCCGTCTATTTACGCCCGCGTCGCCTCTCGAATTACCTTCCCTACCAGGCAAGAACACCGAGGCAGCGATGTTAGCAGGCGGTGTAGCGGCCGTAGTGGGCGGTATCAATCATTTACTGAAGCGTTATCGAGAACTCTGGGGAGAGCACGTGCCTATCATTCTCAGTGGTGGCCATCGTGCCCAGCTTTCCCCGCTTCTCGCCTATCCAGTAACCGTGATTGATCACTTGGTACTTTTAGGGCTGTGCGGGTTCTTGGATTCCATCTGCGAATAAGTTAGCTTGAAATAGTTGGTCAGTAGATGTGATCTTCGCGTCCCACGGGCACTCGAATCGATCCGACGCTAATAGACCAAGACCAACCGCTAGTTGTTCGCCATTTAGTATCCATAATTTTAGCAAAGTAGGATTGAGCCGATGAATGCACCGCAATCCACACTTTACGACCGCATCGGTGGTGCAGATGGAGTCGTTCGTTTAGTCGG
>JAUMAI010000669.1:0-2863 GCA_032116775.1 Pirellula sp.
GGCAAGAAACCATCAAGCAAGGAGCACCGTTTCTTTCGCACTGGGAATCTGGTAAGGTAACCCGCTGTTTACCCCTGCCAAATAAAACACTTTTCGCTACTCGCCCTATTTATGGCATCCTCTCCAAATACCAAGCCTACCTTATCAGCGGAATCCGAGACAGCAGCCATCAAGCAACCACCGCACACCTGGCTAGGCATTGTCAGTCAGTTAGGTCCCGGTTTGATCATTGCAGCTTCCATTGTTGGGTCAGGCGAACTGATCGCCACGACTCGGACAGGGGCACAAGCTGGCTTCACGCTGCTATGGCTTATCGTTTTAGGCTGCGTTATCAAAGTTTTTGCTCAGATCGAAATCGGGCGTTACGCCCTTACTAGCGGCTTGCCCACGCTGTCAGCTCTCGACCAAGTTCCCGGTCCACGGTTCGGCAAACGAGGAAACTGGTTGGTGTGGTACTGGTTTTTTATGTGGTTTGCGTCGATTGGCCAGCTAGGGGGAATCGTGGGTGGCGTGGGGCAGTCGATGGCTCTTTCGCTGCCCGTCACCGAGCAAGGACGGCTGTACAACCAAATCCAGGACATGCGAACCAAGCTCACGATTCAAGATGTTATTACAGAGCACCTGAGGTCCGAGAAAACTCCCGCAGATACCGCCGAGAACCAGGCTGCAGAAGCCACCATCGCTGACGAATTGAAAGATCCGGAGACGTCAGCGGAGAAAGTTGCGGAACTAGAAGCCGAGTATCGCGCACGTTTTCCGGTAGCCGCTGGCTCAGATCCTACGAAGTTAAGTGAACCTCTCGATGACAGACTCTGGGCTATCCCCTTTGCTTTGGTAACGAGTTTGCTCTTGATTTGGGGAAAGTTTAATGTGGTTTTGGCGATCGCCACTGTTCTAGTAGCTGGTTTTACATTTATCACGGCTGGAAACGTGGTCGCCCTTCAATATGAACCCGCTTTTCAGATTCAGTGGAGCAATATCATCGAAGGCTTTAGTTTCCGCCTACCACCCGACTCGCCAGGTGGAAGCGGCTTAGCCATAGGTCTCGCTACAATCGGCATCATCGGGGTTGGAGCTGCTGAATTGGTCCAGTATCCCTATTGGTGCCTCGAAAAAGGATATGCTCGGTGGACTGGACGAGACGATGGTTCCGAAGCATGGATACAACGAGCTAAAGGCTGGATGAAGGTGATGTTGGCGGATGCTTGGGCATCGATGATTATCTACACGGTCGCGACCGTCGCTTTTTATCTCTTGGGTGCAGCCATCCTACATCGCTGCGGCTTGGTACCGTCAGGCAACAGTCTGATCCGAACGTTGGCGGTGATGTATCAACCGGTTTTTTCTAGTGCTGCGCCGGTTCTCTTTCTGATCGGTGCATTTTCGGTTCTATATTCCACGTTCTATGTTGCCAATGCATCGCATGCTCGCACCTTTGCCGACGGCCTCTGTGTCATCGGTGCGATCCGTAATGAAGAAAAAACACGCACCAGAGCAGTGCAGTTTCTCTGTGGTCTCTTTCCGATACTTTGCTTGGCTGTTTATTGGTACATGCCCGAGCCTGGACAATTAGTGGCCTTTAGTGGCATGGTGCAGGCGATCATGTTACCCATGCTCTGCGGTGCGGCGATTTACTTCCGCTATTATCGGTGCCACCCAGAGATGCGTCCTAGCCGCTGGTGGGATTGGGGGTTGTGGGCCTCTGCCATTGTGATGCTCATCATTGCAGTCTGGACATTTTGGACCAATTTAACAGCACTGGTAAAAGCCATCACTGGCTAATTCGGCCCGTTTTACAGCGTAAAGATTGTTGCAGTCCTATTTGATTTAGGATGAAGACGCCGCTTCCTCATGGGAGCGACTTGCCATTTTCAAGCTACGCAACTACAACGAATTGATGTTGATTGGTTGACAGCTTGCTGTACCGATCGATTCACCTCAAACCTAGCAGCTTGGTTTCCCGGAACCGGTGCTGAAAACCGGGGAGACGATCCATGAAACTCATCCTGGCGATTATACAACCGACGAAACTAAGAGCGGTCAGGGACGCTCTAACATCTATTGGGGTTGACCGCATGACCGTTTGTGATGCGCAAGGCTACGGTAGACAGCGCGGCCAGTCTGCGACCTATCGCGGGGTAGAGTACAAAACAAACTTGTTGCGGAAAATCACTTTGGAGATATTCGTCAACGACGATTATCTCGATCGAACGGTATCGGCGATTGAAGCAGCCGCTCGTACGGGTTCAGAGGGTAACATTGGCGATGGCAAGATCTTTATCATGCCAGCAGTAGAAGCCATCACCATCGACAGCAATCAGCGTGGCCCGAGTGCTATCTAACAACTCTGCACAATGCACCTATAAACGAAGTTACCTCACATGACATCAACCAACGAATACGCCATGGTTTTAACGGGTGACTTGGCTACCTTTTCCCAGATTCAACATGCGGCGCAAAGCCAAGGCTTGGCAGTTGTCTGGGGACGTGATTATGGAAACACTCAGCAGAAAATCCCAGCCGACGGCAAGCTTCGTTTCGTGATCGCTGACTTAAGCGATAATCGTATCGACTGCAAGGCAATCTTTGAGGCAGTCCAAAGCGCGCATCCCAATGCCAAGCTTATAGCCTTTGGACCGCATGTACAAGAAAATCGACTTCGACAAGCGGCGGAAGCTGGCTTTCATGCCGTCATGACACGCGGTCGTTTCTTTCACGATTTGAACAAGGTTTTCGTCCTCTCCTAATTATGGAATCGAAGGAGATGTGCAAATAATGAGGTAGGTCGAATATATATGATCAGATACTGTCGGTACCGTAGTACTAATGTATGGTTTTGTTGATAAATAAGATTATGGTTACT
>JAUMAI010000670.1:0-2640 GCA_032116775.1 Pirellula sp.
TCTCCCATCGGAAACGCTGTCGCTGCGTTGGGACAACATCGATTGGGAAATGAACCGGATGAGCATCCCCGAGCCAAAGGTCGAGCACCACGAAGGTCGTGGGATTCGTAGTTGCCCGATCTTCCCCGAGCTTCGACCGATCCTCGACGAAGCGTTCGAGATCTTTGGGGACAAGAGTGAATACGTGGTCGCTGCACCGCAGTATCGCGCCGCAGCCAACACGGCGATGGGCTGGAAGAATGCCAACCTACGCAGCGAGATGACGCGACTGCTGCGCCGCGCCGGCGTCTCGGGTTGGCCACGATTGTTCCACTCGATGCGAGCCAGCAGACAGACGGAACTGCAACGTGAGTTCCCGCTGCACGTGGTTTGCTCCTGGCTTGGGAACTCACCACGGATCGCCCAGCAGAGTTACTTGCTGGTTACCGAGGATGATTTTGCGAGAGCGGCTGGGGCGAAGAAGGGGAAAACCAGTACTGACACCTTTTCCCACTCCCAACCAAACTGACACCTATCTCACGCTGAATCAGAACATGATCAATCATGGACCAATTTTTGACTATTGAGTGCGGCGCAGGCAATGTATCGCTCGATGCCCGATTTCCCTTCGTTAAATGCTGGCCAGATTTACATTACTTATGTCGTGGTCTATAAGAGACCATTCGCAAAGGGTGTATTCCAAAATTGCGTCGACTAAAGGCCGGGGTTTTCCAGGGCTTTGGTCTGTCGGCAGTCTACCTTCAAGACCGCAATCAGCGTCCTCACGTCTTTTTTGACTAGCAAATCTAGTCAAGTCACAGCAATCCAGGTTGTCTTGCATACGCATGTAACAAGTATTGCTAGCAATTCATTGCGCAGAATGGGATTGCACCCTTCGCAAACGTCTTGAATGCAAAAGTAGGAGACAAATAATCAAAGAAAAACCGAAGAAAATGCTTACCAAATCTCGTATCTGCATGTCCAGGGTGTCTTTTCGAAAAAGATCGAAAGCCAGAAACACAAGAAACGAACAGTTCATTCCTGCGAACGCAATTGTCACAAAACGTCCTAAGCCGACATCTGACATGGCAGACCAAAAAAGCCTGTTAGTTGGCAAGCTTAGAAAGCTACAGAATTGCTGCACCGCAAGTTCAAGACGGCTGTAAATCGCCACGGCAAGCAGACCTAAAAAAAGAGAAATGGCCCCAATAATCGATGGACCAAACCTTGAGATAGGCAGTCCTGATGCCACCCTTTCATCAACCAATCCTATGAAACCGTAAACAGAAATAGTTTGTGCCGCTGCAATAGCAGAAACGCAAATCAAATCGGAGTGGGTAGCAGCCAAACTCATCTGATAGTGCGCTCGTATGTCATCATCGTTGCTGCAATCACAAGACTCGATAAATTCATGTGAATCTGCAAGGGCACTATCGGCTACAACTGCATGACCAGAAAAGGTCCGGTACATCAGCACGGCGAACACAAGAAAGAAAACTAGATACGGCACCAAAACATAGTCTAAAAAATCCCGAGAAGAAACCGCAAAACAAAGTGAAGAAAGTATTGAAAAGAAGAGTATCACAGAGAAAGACACTCCTCGCACATTGATTTTGCTAGATGCTATTACACTATTCGACTCGAATGGATTGATCTCACCGATACGTTTCGCCTCAATCAATGCAAATTGAATTCCATGGTAAAGCACGCCAAGATGCAATTGAATGAACCGAAAACAAAATATCAATGATCCTACGCCAAGAAAAAGAGTTAAAATGGAATGACTGCTCACGCCAAAGTGCTTTACTCTGCCATCGACTGCAATGCTTTGTAAAAGCGCGCCACCAACGGCAATTAAAATGCTCACCTGGTACATAAGTTCACGTCGCCGCGTAAAAAGCGTCATTAGCTCAGAACTTAGGTCTTTTACTTGCCGGCATGGCGCAATCTGATGGCGACTTGGCCAAGCATCGTCTACAGATGCAGTAGAAATACTCTTCGCTAAAACTTTCATTTTACTAAAGATTTTATGGGTCATAGTTTCCGGTTTCGGTAAAATCGTGAATCAGCTTCATATATGCCACTTTCGATAGAAAGCCAAGGCTTAAAATCCATACTTGAGCCAGCATAAAAAATAAATCGCGGACTGCATCTTTTTGTCATCAATTCGACTTGCGCTAATCTCGCCCAATAGCAATGGTGGCTCGGAAATACCCCCTCGAATCTTCTGGAGAGCTCTCCGCTTTGAAGCTGCGAAAGTCGAACGTCTATCCATTTTGTCGCGATAGTCTCAGGAGGGCTAAAATCGACTGAAGGTTCTGAGTCATTCAGCTTGGCTCCAAATAACAGGAGTAATTCGCCGGTATTGGTCTTGTGGTGAGGACGATAATTAGGACGGCCGATCCATGCGACGGGATACAACTCAGACGCAGATATTGACAGACCAGTTTCCTCTTTGATTTCTCGGATTGCAGCCTGACTTGGCGTTTCACCTGCATCGACACCGCCACCTGGTAGCACCCAAGCATTGCCATTAAAGCGCTTGACGGCATAATCTCCTAGCTTCGTCATTAGTACTCGGTTGTTTTCGTCGGTAACTGCTGTGACCACAGCAAGACTCCATCCCCGTGCGGTATCTCGTTCAATTTCTGAGGCCTCTCG
>JAUMAI010000671.1:0-8152 GCA_032116775.1 Pirellula sp.
AATTACTGGACTGGTTGGCCAACGAATTGATCAAGTCGAATTGGAGTATGAAACGGATTCACTATTTGATCGTCACCAGTGAGGCTTACCAACGTGAAACTTCTCAAGGCAATCATCCTGCTACGGAAAAAGATCCAGAAAATCGCCTTTACTGGCGCATGAATACCGGCCGAATGGAGGCTGAAGTTTTGCGAGACTCGATTTTGAACTTAGCAGGTAAACTCGAGCGACAAATGGGTGGCCAAGAATTAGAAAACAATACTGTTTTTACCACCTTCCGAAGATCGCTTTATTATAGTTGCCAGCCCGAAGATGATGGCAAAAGCCCTCTCTCAATGCTCTTTGATGGTCCAGACCCAACCGACTGCTATCGCCGAACCCGTACGGTAATACCGCAACAAGCCCTGGCCTTAACTAATAGTTCTTTAGTTCACGAGATTGCCACTCTCATTCGCTCGACGCTAACCCAACAGTCAAACAATTCTACTCTGGAAGAGAGCGATATAACGACAGTTCACTCTTTGTTCAAACTGATTTTATCTCGCCAGCCTTCACCCGCTGAAGCGGAACTTTGTCTCTCCTATATTCAGAACAAAGACAACCAAACGAATAGTGAGCCAACGCGAGAGAAAAGGCTTGATAGTTTGATTCGTATCCTTCTCAACCACAACGACTTTATCACTATTCGCTAACGCTTCAGCACAGTGGCATAACAATAATGCGTCATATCATCTCCAACTTGACACAACGATGCTGCCAAACCCACTCGCGCCGTGCATTTCTTGCCGATTTCGGCCTCGGCTTTACCGGTCTCGCTTTAGGCGCGATGCTCGCTGAAGATGGGATTGCCAAACCGGAAGAACTTAGCTCTAGCTCTAACGACACTATCACACCTAAAGCTAAGTCGGTAATTTGGATTTTTCTTTCCGGTGGCTATAGCCACGTCGAAACCTTTGATCCCAAACCAGCTCTGAACAAATACGCGGGACTCACATTCGATAAGACACCTTTTGAAAATCCGGTCAACTCGCCGCTCCATAAAAAGCGGTTTCGATCAGTGCCTGCCGAGGAAATAAATGTTCGCGATGTTTACCCAACCATATATCCGATGCAAGTCGGTTGGCGACCACACGGTGAGAGTGGGATTGAGGTTACAGACTGGTGGCCACACCTTGCCAAGCAAGTGGATCAACTTTGCTTCGTGCGGAATATGTGGACGACCGATAATGACCATGCGGCTGAAAATCAAATCCATACCGGACGCCACCGACTGGATGAGCCTCAGCCAAGCATTGGTGCCTGGGCTAACTATGGATTAGGCTCATTCAATGATAACCTTCCGAAGTATGTTGTGCTCGGAGGACCAACTAGATCTGATACCAGACAATCGATCGACTCCTACTATCTCGGACCACAACATGCGGGCGTCCCACTCGCACTCGATCCGAATAATCCACTCCCATTTGGACAGCGTTTCGCTGGCCAAGATATCCGAGAGCAAGCTGCCGAATATGAACTCATTCATAAACTTAATGGACTTGCGGCGGTCGAATATCCAGAGGATCAGGAACTTCGCGCGCGAATACGCGCCTATGAACTCGCCTTTCGTATGCAAAGTGCTGTACCTGATGCGATTAACTTCAACGAAGAAACAGCCGCTACTCGCAGAATGTATGGTCTCGACCAAGAGTCGACTAAAGTAGCTGCCGAACGATTACTAGCTGCTCGTCGTATGGTGGAGCGAGGTGTGCGCTTCGTGCAAGTATTTCCATCCGCCTATGGTGTCTGGGATTCACATCAAAAGCTGAAAGAGAATCATACGCGTTTATGTTCAACGGTCGACCAGCCAGTGGCCGCCTTGATCGAGGACCTAAAACAACGAGGACTTTTCGAAGAGACTCTCGTCGTTTTTTGCACCGAATTCGGACGAACTCCTGGCTTGGAGAGAAGGGGAGGGGGTGTCGACGGACGTGACCATCATCCCAATGGATTTACAATATGGCTCGCTGGAGCAGGAGTCAAACGGGGGTATGTCCATGGGGCCACCGACGAATTAGGTTATCACGCCCTCGGCGAGGGACATTACGTCACCGACCTTCATGCGACCGTCCTTCACCTTCTCGGTCTTCAATCCCGCTCGCTTGAAATCCCCGGCCGTAAACGACTCGACATCGATCATGGCCGAGTTATCGATGACTGCCTGGCGTAAGATAAACCATTTCGAACGAAACCATTCAGTCAGCCCTCTCTGCAAGGCGTGACATCACCAACGCTTATCTTACTTACATCGAACAGTTTAATCTTTGAACTGCTATGGCGTTCCTTTTTTCGCTCACCGAAATTATTGATTTTATCTGTTAATCCATGAACCTTGCCATACAATGTTGGTCACTCCTAAGACAGAAGCTGTCTTTCGGAGAATACTCAACACCACAAACAGAGTGTCACACTTGCTTTTATTCGCACCTCTATCTGTCATGATAGCTCTGCTCCTATGACACCAAATCCGTCGCTTGATTTCTGCATCGATCTTTTCAACTACGGATTGGTTCGAATCAATGCCAACCAAGCGCAACCTGTTGAAGACCTGTCAGCAACCCAGGAGCTCATCAGAGAGATCGACTCTTTAATACGCGATAACGCTCCTAGCGCTCCACCACCTCTAGAAGTGGATGCTGCTTGCTGGGGATTGTCCGTTATCGAATGGGGATGTCACATGCTTGTGGATCGCAAACAGGCAGATACCCATCTCCCCCCACACCTGCAAGAAAGAGAACCTTCTGGCAACACACCTGCCCAGCATTGGTCGGTCGATCTTGGGCTTAGGTTTCTAACCGATCTTATTAAAAAAGTCTCAACTGCTGCTCCCACGGATCCACTTCGAAATACGCTCACTGAAATTGCTAGCCGGTGGCCACTCTCATCTGTTGGCACCGAAGTGGAGTGGAACCAAGAAAGGCTCATTATCATCCTGTCTGATAAGTCGCTCGAACTTCTCTTATTGGATCGGATATGGCGACGATCTGATACAGCACATCAGTCGCACCCTCTCTTGAAAGATCGGTTAGAACGTCATTTATATCTGCCACCACATCATTTAGAGGATAAAGTCTCTTGAATCATAGTTGGTTACAACTCTCAGCATCTTTACGCAGCGAGATCTTAAACCCGATCAAGCAACGCTTGATCGGGAAAGATGAAATCATTGAAGTACTGGGGATTTCGCTCATCGCTGGTGAGAACACTTTTTTATTGGGTCCACCCGGTACCGGCAAGAGTGCGTTGGTTCATGAATTAGCTGGAAGATTGGGAGGGAAAACGTTTGACTATCTCCTCACTCGGTTTACCGAGCCAAGCGAATTATTTGGGCCCTTCGATTTGCGACGTTTGCGAGAAGGTGAGCTAATTACGAACACCGATGGTATGTTACCTGAGGCCGATTTCGTGTTTTTGGATGAATTGCTTAATGCAAATAGCGCAGTTCTTAATAGCCTCTTGGCAGCCCTGAATGAACGGGTTTTTCGCCGTGGTCGAGAAATCACTAAAATTCCGATGCTAACAGCCATCGGTGCCAGTAACCGCCTACCGGATGATGACGCTTTACAGGCGCTATTCGATCGATTTTTGCTACGAGTCCATTGCGATAACGTATCCAGTGATCGACTAATCGAAGTCCTCGATGCTGGTCGCGCCCGCGAACAAAATCCGGAGACCACATCGACACTTTCAGTCGATACGATTCGAGAGTTGCAAAAGTCAATACTGAAGGTCGATCTTAACGCGGCTCGGCCCGCTCTGGTAGAAGTCGTTAAACGCTTACGGGACGCGGGTATGTCCATTAGCGACCGTCGCGCTGTGCGACTACAACGTGTCGTAGCGGCAAGCGCTATTATCAGTGGTCGGTCCGAAGCTATCGCTTCCGATATATGGCCACTTCGCATGATCTGGGATACTCCAGCACAAATCGAGATGCTTGCCAGTCATGTCCAAAGTGTTATTGAAAACCACAACCCAGCTTCTACCACCAGTGACCTGCGCGAACATCCTCTAGCTCGCCCCGAGCATGGCCCCGATCCGGAATTGCTGGCTCAATCAATTAACAATCTTCGCGACAAACTCAACGAACCTTCTGCAGCGGATACTCTCTCTTTATTAGCTGCGCGAGTCGAATGGGTCCAAAATGAGGCTGCCCGTGATGATCTCCGTGAGCGAATAGAGGCGACTCGAAAACTTTTGATACCCCAGTAATTCTCACTGTTTCCCTATTGTCACAACTCTATCGATCTTAGCGTAACAAATGTCCCAAACAATTCGTGTCATACGCGCGTTACGTACAGAAAATATCGAATGGCTTGGCGATATCCTTTCGATAGAAGGGGAATTAGCTGTAGACACGAATCATATTTGGCTTCGTTTTAGATCCCAGACGGCGACATGCAAAGGAATTATTGATTCCGTTCCCGGCGAGCATTTTGAACAAGACGAAGCAAAACGCTTAAGAAAACTAGGTCAAGAAGTTTCCACGATGCTTCTTCCTGAATTGATGTGGCAGACAATTCCTGACGCTGTCGAACTAGCTTTACCGACGCCTTCCCTCGCCGGAGAACTACGTACAGACGACAGAATGGATTTAGTGCTGGCACGTAGCAGCGCAGAGCAAACACCTGTAGCCGGCCTGATCGACTTTCACACCTTACTCGGCTGGGTCGATCGCGCTCCTGAAATCCGTCTCTCACAATTGCGATTTTCGTCTCGGTACCAGATAAGTCAGGATGCTGCATCAACTCCTCAATATTCCCATGGGCTAGATCACCAGAATGTATCACTTCTACCGGATCTATGTCTCGTAATCGGTACACCACTTCCATCAGTACCCTGCAGATTCCTCTGCTGTTATCATCGCACGCTTATTCCATCAGGATTTCACTGGAAACCCAATGTCCACATTAGCTTTGTAGAATCCCGCTTCGGATTGACGGCAGAGCAATGGCTGCTGTGGCTGGACGATAACCAGTGGTACATTCTCAGCGATAATGATTTCGCTCCACTTACGCGGGCCGCTATGCGTTCACTCGCCCGTAGCCGAAGGAGCACCTGCTAGACATGAGCCGCTTACCGCTGACTTATCTCGATACACCCAATCCGGAGTTGTGGACTTATGTCGATGATGGAGACGCTTTCGTTTGGACCGAAACGGGCACAACGATTGCTATTGCGGCGCATGTGGGTTTGGTATGCAGTGAATTGGTCAAACATCTAGGAGGCCTTCCATCACTAACCGCTATCTTATTTGTGCTGGATGCATTGAGCAAAGGCTGGTCACAAGAGGAAGCAGTATCTCGAATTGATCGTCTCACCGAATCGGTCCGACGAGAGAAAGGAATTCGAGGTAGAAATGCATATTCACACCTCTCGGACTGGCTAAGCTCTCTTGCCACTTACAGCTTAGATCTTAGACGCGGCGTCCGCGCTCATACCGCTTTTTTGATCGAAACCTGGGAGAAGCTTCCACCGCATTGGTTAGAGATCAATAGAGAACAAGCGGAAATAGCCATTCGCTGGCTCAATGTCGCTGCATCGGATCGTGCCCCGAATCCCCAAACAGCGACTACCGTATCGAGCCATCGATGCAACTTGGCGACTAAAGCGCTCGAATACAATTCGTTGGTAGCCTTGAACGAAGCCACCTTACGCCATCGACTCGAAACTGGTCTTGATCACCTTCGCGACCTCGACTCCGAGTCACCGCAAGAGTTGCCCGACAATCCAATTACTCAGCTCTTACATCGTTTAGTCGACAACTCACCGAGTGATGACTCTGGATGGGTGGCACGACTAGCCAAAGAAATCTCTACCACCATCGCCTTGCCACGCACTCCTAGTGAACCGGACACGCTTCAGATCGGGGGTGTCAGCGATATTTCAAATCGAGGGAAACCCGATCGATTATTAATGAGCGAACTGGCTCTTGATTCCGATCTGCTTATTGCCCGGATCGCTAATGGCCAAGCCCTTTATCTCCGGCGCGAGTCACCACCTAAGCCGCGACCACAACAACGTATGGTCCTGATGGAGAATGGGATTCGATGCTGGGGCGAGAAGAGAATAAGTATCACCGCTCTTGCACTGGCGGTAGCAGCAGCGGAAGAAACTTCGGGAAAATGCCAACCGCAACTGTTTACTGTAAGTGGTGCGGATTGCTATCCCGAAAACTTCGCCAGTCACAGCGGTTTGGGCGTAGCCCTTGCCCGCCTGGAGCCATCACAGCATCCGGGCGAGGCAATAAAAACCGTGTTGCTTGATAAGTACTTGGCAACGGAGGACAACGCTGCTCCCTTGCTGATCGTCACCGATGCGACCGCTACCGATCATGATTTTCGAGCTATCCTACAAGGATTACCTAAACCACTTTTCCTTGCGCAGGTTGAATCAAATCGCTGGATCAGTATTTTCGAGCACACTTCCCGCGGTGAATCATTGTGGAAGCGATTCCGCTTGATGCCAGCGCAAAAGCCCACGTCACATTACGCGGAAGCTGACGACCCCCTTATGCTTCGCCAAACTCTGAATGGCCTGCGTTTTCTGGGCGATTTAAAAGGACCATGGTTTAAGATTGCAGCCGATGGACAAAGGAAGGTTGTATGGGCACTTACTGCGAATCGTCGCTTACTTTATTTCGATAGACCTGGCTATGGGGCTTTTGATTTAGGGAGTGCACCCAGTACCAACGTATTCGCCGCGCATATCGACAATGAAGGAACCTTACATTTATTGGTTTCCTACATGCACCACAGTGATACATCGACTCCTTGCCTAATTTGCGTTAGTCCAGATGGAACGTTCTCTTCCCTGCCTCTCAAAGTCACTGACTCTCATCACCACAACGTACGTTATGCATTTGATGGAGACAGTTTGCTTCGAATCGGAGAAAAAGTTTCCTTCATCAATCAGCAGACGGGCGAGGTAGAAGCGGAAACGAAAATCACAGAGCCTCATTTAGGCAATGCGTTTTTTGGTAATCAAGAACTGATACTGCTATCTTGCTCAAATGGACAGATTCAGCGACATAATCTGGGAAAATGTCCCTCTAAAATCGGAGCAGCTTTTCGTTCCCAGGGAACTGTCCCTTTTGCAATTGCAGCAGATCTGAGATGGCTCAAGCTCTTCGATGGTACAGGATCAGAAGTCCACTCTACCAATATCCAATTTAATGCACAGCGTACGGTGCGATTGCTACACATCAATTCATCTGCAACCGAATGTCTTGTCGAATCATACGGTGCTATGGTAAATGCCGCATCCTCTGGTCGTCCCTCAGTTAATGATCATTTCGAATTTCGTATTGATACGTTAACCCAGACAATTCATAGCTCTTCGTCACGTCCCACCAACACAAGTATTGACAAATTCAAACTCGAGTCTCTCGACCTGGCTATTAAAACATCGGTGACAACACGGTTGAATTTCGTCGGGGTAATGGATGATGCCTTACTAATAGCGCGCACATACAACAACATTCAGACGCTTAGATTATCACCGCAGATAGGGCGTTTTGTCTTGTCGCCTACTCGAACAGAGAGCCTACCTGAGCGATTAGTACGTTTTGAGGAAGATACTTATCGCAAGGGAAATCGCCATGTACGCCAATGGCAACTGCGCCGAGCACTCCTCGGCCGTTGTACCGTTTGGCTAGATACTAGAGGTGCATTACATCTTCGAGATTGCGATGGAATCGAACTAACTTTGATGCTGAATTCAAGCGGAATCGCTGGCTGGTTTTCCCAGGGTATCCTATTTGGACCAAAATACTTCACAGGTCATGAAACGGATACAGCGGTACCAAACTCCGTAAGGCAATGGTTCGCGAGGTTTTTGCAACAATGCTCAGAGTAACTATCAGCTTGGTGTACTCAGCGCAGCCCACCGCCATCGGAACGGTTGAGGGTTGGTATTTACCTAGTACCAACACCCACGCCTGGTTTGCCGCATTATCAGAAACCCAAGCATCGCTACATGAATTCCAGTATTTTCTTGCCCCAAAGTCACTAGCAGATCGGTATGCCCAAGGCCTGGTAGCAGTGAGAGCCCAAACTTCCGACCGCGCCGATCCAGCTAGGACCTTGACTATTCCAACTGGTGCGATTTCATTGCA
>JAUMAI010000672.1:0-3581 GCA_032116775.1 Pirellula sp.
CCTCAAGTCAGTCAAAAACTGCACGCTCAATTACAGTCTTGGTTGCAAAAGGTCGAGGCCGAACAACCGACGCGTAATAAATCCAAATGACGCACGAATTAGGGAAACAGCTCGGATTTCCAATGGTAACTTGCGTAATCCTTTTCAAGTAGTGTAGATTGACTTTGCAGCAAAAGTGCGACCACAATATTATCGCATTCATCTACATACTTCTCAGGCAAAATGATCGTCAAGAATAGTTAGCGACGTAGTCGACTTAACTCCGGTCTTGATACACTGCCTACACCAACGGCGGACTGTTCGCGAATTACATCTCGATTTTATCTTGTTATAAAATCCAATTAGCTTTTGTGAGTTCTCTAGTGAGCCAACTTCTCTCCGATTCTGAAACCTCTTTTTTAGGCGGTATCTTTCATGAATCGATCACTGATGGACGTGTGGGTGCACAAGTATTTGTCACACGTGATGAAATTTTTGCCATTCCAACGTCGCTAGACGAAACTCTCAATAGCCAATCAAGTCAGCGATTCTCGATTCCCTTGTCTAAAGTGCAACTCGATATGGGTGGCGCAAGTGGTAGGATGATTTTTTGTCGAAACGAAGATCGCTCACTCACGATCTTTTGCGAAGATAAGCGATTTCCAAAGGAGCTAGACCACAAGAGTGGACGTCTTCTTGGTGAACGCTTAGCAACACTGAAAGCACGATCGCGAAAGGAAGACAATCGTCTGCTGTTTTGGAGCGGTGTTACTCTCATTCTATTTTTAGCTGTCTGCGTAGGTGGCTACTATGGCCTCATGGCATCGGCACGTGCCGCCGTGGCCGCTTTGCCAGTGAGCATTGACGAAAGAATAGGCAAAATGGCGATGCAATCGATGGCTTTCGAAGATCGCTTACCACGCGAGCATGTGGCCAATCAGTTGGTCCAGCAAATTGTGGAGCAACTAAAACCGCATGCTTCGATACCTGAAATGAATTTTGAAGTGACGGTTGTTAACAGCGAGCAAGTCAACGCTATGGCGCTGCCGGGTGGACAAATGATTGTCTACACCGGGCTGATTAAGAAAGCAGAAAATGCAGAACAACTCGCTGGTGTGATCGCTCACGAAATGTCGCATGCAACCTTGCGTCATGGAATACAACAGATTAGCCAGTCATTGGGAATCGTGGCAGCTATCCAATTGATGGTCGGCGATGTGGGTGGACTGGTCGCCCTGGGTTCACAAATTGCCCAAGAATCCGTACTGACTAGCTACAGCCGAGCGGCTGAGACGGAAGCAGACCTAGAAGGTGCGCGCATGCTGCATGCCGCTCAAATCGATCCAACTTCCATGAGTTCATTTTTTAGCAAACTCAAGCACGAAGATGGCGACATTCCGGGTGTCATCTCTTGGCTCAGCACGCATCCGCAACATGAGGATCGCATAGTGGCGATAACCGAATACACAAAGTCACTACCTAGCACACAATATAAATCGCTCAACTTAGACTTTAAGTCGGCGCAAGAAGCGCTTCGTTAGTTTGTTGCAATATCAACCGAAGCTTAATGAATAATTAACTCTCTATATCTAATCGTTGAAGGGGCACTCTGTGGAAGTTGAAATTCGTAATCGCCCATCTTTTGCCAACCTGCTGGTTCATCTGCAGGCTGGGGAAACCATCATCGCTGAAGCGGATGCCATGGCCAGCATGAGTGCCTCAGTTGAAATGACAGCACGCTGGAATGGCAGTTTCTTCAGCGCCGTTGCCCGACGAATGTTTGGAGGTGAATCGCTGTTCGTCAATGAGATCACGACAAGCTCGGCTGGCCATGTCGTGCTGACACAGCCATTCCCAGGAGACATTGCTTGCCTAGAGCTCAAAGGGAACTCAATGTTCTTACAGCCGGGAGCATTCATTGCCGCAGAACCAACAGTCACACTGGGCTTAGGCTGGGCGGGCTTTAGAAGTTTTATCGCTGGCGAAGGATTATTCCGCTTGAAGGTAAGTGGGCATGGACGTGTCTGGTTTGGCGCGTACGGTGCCATTTTCACCCGCGAGATACAACAGGAATATATTGTCGATACCGGACATCTAGTGGCCTATGAACCGACCATCGGGATTAAGGTCGGTTTGGCAGGAGGCATCTTCTCGAGTTTCTTTGGTGGCGAAGGTTTGGTGACTCGCGTGCAAGGACCAGGCAAAATCTACATGCAGTCGCGCTCGTTCGACGGCTTAGCCGCTTGGACCAATGCCCATCTCTACTAATCGAACTTCACCACCATTATCTCATCCAATATATCCGTTACTGGAGTCCAACATATTATGAAATTTCAAATGCTTTGTCGGCCTGCTGCGACAGCTGTTCGCTTTGCACTCGACGCAGGAGAACAGTTAACATGCGAGGTCGGTGCGATGATTGCCATGTCCTCAGGCATGGTGATCAACACCACATCCCGTAGCCGCGGAGGTTCCGGTGGAATAATTAAAGGCTTGAAGAGAATGTTCTCTGGCGAGAACTTCTTTCTCAATCATTTCACCGCTCAGGCTCCCAACCAGTCGCTCCTGATCGGTCCGTCGATGATGGGTGACTGCATCCATCACCCGTTAACAGGTGGCACCATGATTGTTCAAGGAACCAGTTGGCTCGCCTCAACGGGCAACATTGAAATCGACACCACTTGGCAAGGCTTCAGCTCAGCTCTATTTAGTGGCGAATCGATGTTCTGGGTCAAATGCAGTGGCTCGGGAGATCTATTTCTTAGCAGCTATGGCGCGATTTATCCCATCCAAGTCAATGGCGAGTATACCGTTGATACAGGCCACATTGTTGCATTCGAGGACACACTGCAATTTCGAATCGGAAAGGCCGGTAAGAGTTTACTCGGAAGTTTTCTTGGTGGTGAGGGATTGGTTTGTAAATTTCAAGGTCAAGGCACGCTGTATTGCCAAAGCCATAATCCTCCCTCGTTCGGCAAATTACTTGGTCCCAAACTGAAACCTCGTTAATCGCCACTACCCCCAACCAATCATCCGCTTAGGGATTACTGATATGTCAAATTTATTAGAACACTCTGTCTCTTGTCGGCCTGACTTTTCTTTGCTCACAGTCCAACTTCAACCTGGCCAAAAAGTCCATGCCGAGCCATCCGCTATGGCATCGATGTCACCCACTCTAGATATGAAGGCTGGGCTTAAAGGAGGTGCACTGAAATCGCTCGGACGCATGTTCGGCGGCGAAAGTATGATTGTCAACACATTCACGGCCACTCGAGGTCCAGGTGAAGTTGTTTTCGCACCTGGACATCTGGGAGACACGCAACATTATCGACTGACCGGCGGCACTCTGTTGCTCCAACGCGGTGCCTTCATGGCCCATGGAGATGGTGTTGAAGTGACAGGAAAATGGCAAGGTGCAAAAGGCTTCTTCAGCGGTGAAGGGCTCGTATTGCTAAAAGCCTCTGGAGCAGGAGATATCTTCTTTAATTCCTATGGTGCCATTATTCAGATCGATGTGGGTGGCGATTTTCTGGTCGACACCGGTTACATTGTTGCCTTCGAAGACACCCTAAACTATCAGGTCTCGGTTGTTCCTGGGCTTA
>JAUMAI010000673.1:0-3852 GCA_032116775.1 Pirellula sp.
CTTCCTCAAGTTAGCGAGCAAACACTGGAGCAAGGGGCTTGGAGAGATCCGTCGCTCTCTGTCGAAAGAGGCTTTTGTAACGGCCCTTAAACGGTTAGTTCCGAAACTCGAAAGCAACTCTCTTTTACCCTGCCGAGCTGGTGTCAGAGCGCAAGCGGTGGCTGCCGACGGGAGCTTGATCGATGACTTTCTGTTCCGTCGCCAAGATCGCTTAATCCATGTTTGCAATGCCCCTAGCCCCGCTGCGACAGCTTCCCTAAAAATTGGCGAGAGGATCGTGCAGGAGCTATCGGCTGCAATGTTGCCAGAGTCCGAATAGCTACTGGCAGTTTCACACGTCTCACCATAAGATGGAGGGGTGGGAGTGGAGATAGGATGCGCAACACCAGTATCTACCTCCCAGATGATCTCGCGATCGCCCTAAGAGCCAGGTTAGAGTGATTGTACTACGATCCCTAGTTTGTCGTAGCTCAACGTCTTAGTCACAGGATAACCGCCAGCCATGTCTTGCTTGAGATTTCCAAATCGGAAAGGGAGTTTACATGGCACATAACACCGATCCTACCAGGAAGAGAAGTTTAGATGTGGAGCTGATCGGCAAGCAGCTTGGCCCTTACTTGATCCAACAACGAATTGGCCAAGGTGGAATGGCGGAAGTCTTCTTGGCCGTCCATGAGCGGTTGCACCGCTCCGTGGCTATCAAAGTATTGCGGCTCGAATTAGCAAACTCAACGAACTTGCAGCGTTTCATGCAAGAAGCGAGAGCGGCTGCCGCCCTAGTACATCCGAATATCGTTCAGGTCTATGATATCGGACAACAAGATGACCTGAACTATATTGCCCAAGAATATATTGCTGGGGTTAACCTCAGAGAACATATGCAAAAATCGCCTCGTCACAGACTTGGCATTCGTGAAACACTTAGCATACTTCTGCAAATTACAGCAGCATTACAACAAGCCGCCGCTGCCGGCATTGTTCATCGAGATATCAAGCCCGAGAACATTTTGCTCACCGCCAAAGGTGAAGCGAAGGTAGCTGACTTCGGCTTGGCCCGTGCGGCTCATTTCGATTCTGGTGAATTAACCCAGGTCAACATGACTTTGGGAACACCTCTCTACATGAGCCCCGAACAAATCCGAGGAGAACCAGTCGACTCGCGCAGCGATCTCTATTCGTTAGGCGTGACACTGTTTCATATGCTGGCAGGTCGAACTCCTTTTCAGGGTGAAACACCACTCAGCTTGGCCGTACAGCATCTGCAGAGTCAACCACCTGAGCTTTCGGAACTAAGACCCGAACTTCCCAAGCCGCTGGTTGATCTGGTCAATAAATTGATGGCCAAAGATGCGAAGGACAGGCCAGACTCTCCCTCTGATTTATTTCAATATCTTGAAAAGCTCCGCCATGAATTAGCGCCCGAACTTTGGCCTACAACGTTGATACCGCTCCCTACAGTTCAACCTTTTGTGCAGGTCAATAGCTCTGTTCACGCAGCAACTCTAGCCTTGTCCAAAAGACTTCGAGATTCGCGCCGGCGCTGGGTTCCTTATGTTGCTATGGTGGCGGGAAGTCTGGGCTTGGCTGTGATTGGTTACCTCGGCTTTACCAAGGCGAACCCATTACCACTTCCCGCATCGCCTACTAAACCGTTTTCGATTTCCAAACAAGAGAGTGTCGAAAAGCAATACCTTTTTGCGTTGTACAACAATACAGAACTACATTGGAAGGCGGTGGGTGAGTACTTTCCTGAATCTAACAACGAACTGAATCTGACATACGTTTCCAAAGCAGATCTACAACTTGCTAAATGGTATCGAGACCATGGTCAAGATGAGAAAGCTGAAACTCTATTGCTGCAGATCAAGAAACGTAATGCACCATTGATTTGCCAAATCAGCGCTACTATCGAACTGGCCTCTCTTTATAGGGAACAGCTTGATACCGCGCGGGAGGCCCAAGAACTGGCAGAAGCTAGACAACTCTCAGCCCAACTAGATAGCAATCAAAAAAACGAGATTAATCGTCGATTACCAGATAATATCAAAGGCATATGGCAAGCAAGCTAACTACAGTCAACAAGCAGTCTATTCTGTCGAAACCAAGTATCACCGCTCTCTTGTTCGTGGTGGGAATGCTTTTTACGACTCTACTCTCTTCAGCTCAAGCTCCAGCTACATCAACGGCTGAGCCAAAGTTACCAGCTACGGTCCAACGCCTCACCGCAACTCCAGCCCTCGAAAATCTATTTCAAGTGACTGCGAATATTTATAGTGGTGGCGAACCGAACGAGGCAGGATTTCAAAAACTAAAAGAACTCGGCATCACAACCATTGTCAGTGTCGATGGATTACCACCGAATGTATCGATGGCGGAGAAGTTCGGCCTGAGATATTTCCATATTCCGATGGGTTACGATCGAATTGAGTATGCTCAATTTCAAGATTTTGTCACTTTGATGAACAATGAAAAAGGAAAGATATACATTCATTGCCATCACGGTAAACATCGTGGTCCTGCCGCCGTAGCTGCCTGCCTGAGGATATCAGGCGAGTTTACACGTCAACAGGCCTTGGCTTTCATGCGCCTTGCAGGCACTGGTAAAGAATATCGCGGCCTGTGGGAGAGTATCGAAAAGCTCCAACCAGGATCTTACAAAGTGGGCGATCTTGAAGACATTCCAGCTCGCTCACCCCAGCGAGACATTGCCCTAGAGATGGCCGAACTCGACCGAGCCTGGGAAGTGCTTGTCGCACAGAATGAACAGGCAGAGACTCGTCTTGATTTCGCTCAAATAGTGATTGTCAAAGAAAGCTTTCGCGAGTCGCTTCGCTTTGCCAAAACATCGAAGGAAGGAACCTTTGGCACTACAGACCAAACGTCGGAATTTCTTAAGCTACTTGAGCAAAGCTTGGCAGACACAGCAGCACTGGAATCTGCTGTTACTAGCAATGAAAACGAAAAAGCCAGGTTGCTGATGAACAACCTGGCGAAGCAGTGTGCGGATTGCCATTCGAACTATCGCAATGGGAACTAAAGATTACTTAGCCCAGTAGTCTACCACGAGGACTTTTTCGAGATGCGGTTTCACGACTCCGACGAAGGCTTGATGTGCTTCATGCGGTAAATAAGCATCGCGGTCCTTTTCGGATTTGAACGTGATCAAGAAACAATGTGTAAAACCATCAGCTAGGCCTTCTGGACTGTTATCGGTACCCCATTCAAAAGCGGCGATCTGAGGTATCTTGCTCGGTAGCGTTTCAAATTCTTTCAAAATCTTCGCTACATCCTCGGCCGAAGAGGTCTCTTTGAATTTGAATAAAACGACATGCCTTAGCATTTTGGCAGATTCCTTCTTCTCGTCGGCTTGAGAGTTATTGCGAGCCACTGCACCTACAACGAACAAAGCTCCAACCAATACGATTGCAGGAAAAGACCAACCCCATTTTGTAATTCCACAACAAGCCATGCTGCCAACTCCGGAAATATCAGAAACAAACGAAAATGTTAGTTGCTAGTAGTAAACCACACATTTCACTCAGAAACCACCTGAAATGCTAAGTTGTTTACTAAGTTCTCCGTACTAACGAATGACCTTTCGCTCTTTCAGCATCGCGATAATGGCATCAACGCACTGTGGTATCGATAACTGATCGGTATCCACCACCAAGTCGGGCCGAGCTGGCTCCTCGTATGGAGCAGAGACTCCTGGGAAATCGCGCAGCTCACCATTATCCGCGGCGGCATAATGCCCTCGCGTATCGCGTTGCCGGCAAGATTTCTCAGAGGCCTTGCAATGAACAACGATGGAACGTTCTTTACCAACCGTATCAGCAAACTTTTCGCGAACCG
>JAUMAI010000673.1:3862-4883 GCA_032116775.1 Pirellula sp.
GAGCGACGAAAGCTGCAACGACAAGTAAACCGTTGTCATTAAGTAGCCTTGCCAAATGTCCCGATCTTCGCAAGTTTTCACTTCGATCCTCGATGGTGTACCCTAAGTCTCTATTGATACCGCGGCGAATGACCTCACCGTCCAGAACCGCAACCGTACGCCCCATGTCAAACAAAGCACGTTCGACACCATAAGCGATCGACGATTTTCCTGAGCCGCTTAAGCCTGTCAGTAGGACGGTCACCGGCGTTTGGCCAAGCCTTGTCTCGCGTTCCTGAGGCGTCACTTGATCGAGGCGACCGGAGCCTTCGTTCTCTAGATCAGCGATTTCAGCTTCCGTTCCATAGACAGCCGAGCGTTTCATCATCTCACGGTCCAGAATCATACCAGCCCCAACGGTGACGTTGCTGATACGGTCAATGATGATAAACGCGCCGGTGTTACGGTTGCGTCGATAGGCGTCATAAAAAATTGGCTGGTTCAACGAAACGTGACAGCGAGCAATTTCATTAAGTTGCAAATCTGGGGCAGGGGCCCGATGCATGGTGTTCACATCGACCCGATAACGCAGCGAGTCAATCTGTCCGGCACATGTTTGAGTCGTATGCTTGAAGATGTAAGTCTTGCCCGGCACCATCGCTTCGGCGCTCATCCAGACAATCATCGCATCAAAGTCATGACTGATCTTGGGAACGTTTCCTGGACGAACCAACATATCACCGCGCGAGCAATCGACTTCGTCGGTCAATGTCAACGTGACCGATTGCGGAGCAAAAGCCTCCTCCTGTTCGCCATCGTAGGTAACGATCTGTTTGACTCGGCTGGTACGACGCGATGGCATTACCATCACCTCGTCACCGCGACGTATGATTCCGGAAGAAAGGGTTCCACAAAAACCGCGAAAATCAAGGTTCGGACGAATGACATACTGCACCGGGAAACGCAGGTCGGTGAAGTTGCGGTCGCTGGCAATATGCACCGTCTCGAGATGATCAAGCAGAGGCGGGCCGCTATACCAGGG
>JAUMAI010000673.1:4893-5764 GCA_032116775.1 Pirellula sp.
CCAGTCGATGCGGACGGGCGGATTTGCCGTGGACATCATTGAGAAGACATACTGGCTTTGCCGCGACGTAGGGGCGAGGTCACCTCGCCCCTACGCGGACATCCGCTCCAGATTGCGATCCGATCCGATATACACCGTCTCCAAGAAATTCATCAAGGTACTTCCTTTGTACCATGGCATGTTGGCGCTCGGCTCAACGACGTTATCTCCGTTCAAGGCCGAGATAGGAAGGAAATGCAAATCGGGCAAATCAAGCCTTGTCGCGAATTCGCGATAAGCATCACAAATTTCATCAAACCGTGCCTGACTGAATCCGACCAAATCCATCTTGTTGATGGTCACCACGATATGCCGAATCCCCAACAGGGAAACGATAAACGAGTGACGTCGGGTTTGGGTCAACACACCGTATCGCGCGTCGATCAAAATAACAGCCAAATCCGCAGTAGAAGCACCCGTCGCCATGTTACGCGTGTATTGCTCATGGCCGGGCGTATCCGCGATGATGAATTTTCGCTTCGCCGTAGAGAAATAACGATACGCGACGTCGATCGTAATACCTTGCTCTCGCTCCGCCTTCAAACCATCGGTCACCAGCGCAGGATCGAATGCTCCCCCGACGGTCCCGTGCACTTTCGATTCACTCTCTAATTGGGCTAATTGATCCTCATAGAGCATTTTGGAATCGTAAAGCAAACGGCCGATCAGCGTACTCTTTCCGTCATCCACGCTGCCGCAAGTAATAAAACGAAGTAATTCTTTGCGTTCATGCTGAGCTAGATAAGCATCAATATCTGTGGCGATCAAATCGCTTTGGTGACTCATATTCGTTATCTTTGACGTTGAATTGGATGATTAATCGTTCCAGTAA
>JAUMAI010000674.1:0-2181 GCA_032116775.1 Pirellula sp.
ATGACCCAACTCCTCCGAAAGACTCTAGGTCGGTGAACACTCGCACGAAACCATTCTCATTCTTGCGGAATCGAACCTGAGCAATGAAATTCTGTGGTCCTGATGAGCTGCCACTAATGTCATCCCATAGGTTTTTCGTTTTCCACGAAACAGTGCATTTCTCTGGCAAGTAGATTCTCCAGCGAAAGTGCAGCGGATCTTCAGAGGGCAAAGCCGCAACATGCACCTTGCTGAAATCATCCAAGTCGAGGAAGCCTGTCTCGGCAGCAAGTGTCCGATACTCTGCCGACATATCTCTGTTCACGCTGGATTCGCGGAAAGCAACGATCGGACCGAAGAGAGCAAGCAAGGCCAGGGCGATGTTGATCAAACGAATCATAGTGCCTCAAAAACGTGATGCCGATGCTGCCGAGCTCTCGCAAGCCAAGAAGGGTTTACTATCGATTTGGGGCGGCTTGACTCGGTACTGCTTGGTTGGGGCCATCCTGCCGTTTCCAGGCTCCTTGATCATCACGACGTAGTGTGACTCCGTACTGCGGCAAGCTAAATGACTCTAGAGTTAAATCCATGTTGTCATTCATGCCGATCACATACGCGACTTTGCAGGTGTATAGTTCGCGGCTGGAAAATTTACAGGTCCCTTCAAACTTCCACTGGCCTTTCGCATCCTTCTTCAAGTCGAAGGTAAAGGAATCGATATTACCTGGCTGAATTAGTGAGAATGTAGTACCATTGAAGCTTGGGGCCAATGCGTTATTGAGAACAGTGGTTCGATCGTCGACTTTGAAGACCTCGAACTCCTCTTTGCATTTTGGATTGTCTTCTATCGCCTTAACCGTATCGAGTTGAAGCAGCACCCAGGAAAGTGGTTGGCCAACAATAGCGTCGCTATTTTTTTGCGGATTGGACCGATAGGCGAACCATTGGTTAATGGGAATGCCAGAATCTTCACCGAGCATGATTCTCAATTTCGCGTTGATGTCACCATGTTTCCCTATTAGGCTACGCAGTGCCTCATCAGCAAACTTGATTTTGTGAATACTTGTTGATTTCTTAACGTTGCTTGAGGCAGAGTCGGGTCGCTTTGAATGAAATGGCTGCAACGCTTCCTTCAGTGCCTTGACAGAACTATTGATGCTGCGTTGCCATGAATGTTCGCCACAAACAAATTTTGCTTCCTTGCATCCGTAACAGATCAAGACCAGACACTCTTTACCCTCGTGATCCCATGCGACGGCGTAATCAGGATGAAAACCGCAGTCCACAGGTGGTCCTTCAGGCTGAGCGTAACTCTGCTCATTCAGCAAGATCTTCTTGAGTTCGGCGGCAACATCATTGTCCGCTTTCACTTTGGGAACATAAAACCAATGATCACTTATTTTTTTGGGTGAGCTTCGCTCGATCTCCGCTTGCAGCAGGTCTGCTTCGCGAGCCGGACGTGGAAGCCCTTCGTATACGAAGATTTCGTTCGCTTGACTCAGTGATTCACGGAAATCCGCTAGTTCGCTGATGCTGTTTTGTGGTGGATTTAGCATTGTCGCTAAACCGAGAATGAGTGCAAAAATAGCCATTATTAATGCTCCGATAGAGAGTAGAGAAGCGGACCTACCACGCTCGACGCGTTGGCCGGACATCTTGGGTAAACGCGAACCGTTTGGATTTTGGACGTGGTTCAAACATCCTTCCAGCAATCGATGGACTTCTTCGGCGGACTGATAACGGTCAGACTCTTTCTTGGCCATGAGCTTGCTTATCAATTCGCACAACCACTTGGGAATTGCTGGATTAAGTTCACGAATTGGTCGTGGTTCTGAATCAGTGATTCGCCGCATCACGCTCAAACTGTTTTCGGCTCGGAATGGTGGGCGTCCGGTACACATTGTGTAGAGCGTGCTTCCGAGGCTGAATAAATCGCTGCGAGCATCAACGCGCTGACCGGTAGCCTGCTCTGGTGACATATACTGTGGCGTGCCGGGATGGAAGCCTGTGCGAGTTAGACTGGCATCGTCGGCGGCGCGGGCGAGTCCGAAATCGCTGATCAAGGCGCGATCGACATCTTCTTCCAGCAGGATGTTCGATGGTTTTATGTCTCGATGCACCAGCCCCTGTTGATGCGCAGCAGATAAGCCGTCAGCGACCTGCATGCCAATCCGCAGTATCTCGCACAATTCGAGAGCTCCT
>JAUMAI010000675.1:0-3954 GCA_032116775.1 Pirellula sp.
TCGGCGAGTTGGTTGGCGTAGATGCAAGCCACCTTCCCCGATTCAAATGCCTCATCGAGTCGCAGCGCGACCTTTCGCATCGCATCTGCGACTCGGTAGTTCGGATCGTCGCTCACTGGGCCACCTCGGCGTTGGCGCTAGCGGCTACGAATCGTCCCCGGTCGGTCTTTACGAATCGCGAAGCCTCCCCCTTGGCCAGCTCGCGAAGGATCGCGCTGTAGAGCGTCGCGTGGGGTGTCTTGCCACCGGGGCTGGTCCAGTATCCCTTGGCGGTCATCGCCTCGATCATCTGCTGGACGTTCAAGGGCTCGGTCGCTTCGCAGAGAACTTTGTGGGCGGCAGCCAAAGCACTCAGGCGTTTGGGTTCTTGGCCCTCGGCCTTCTTCGCGACCCGCTTGGTTTTGATCGGTACCACACCGCGCGACCTTCGTGCCTACGACCTAAAGCTTCGCTTTTCTATACTTTTTCTCGGCGTCGCCTACTTGGGAATTGTGGCTATGCTCTTTGTGATTGATTCGAAAATATTTCCCAGGCGATCTGACTGCAAGCTTTTAACCACCATCAGCTTCCTACGATATGCTAACTGCGGCAACTGTGCAGTTGCCTTATCCTTCTTTAGTAGAGAAGGCCTCGTGTAACTGGCGAAACTCGCAAATCAACTTCCACTAGTCGCTGGACTTGGTTTTGTGACAGAATCGTAAAAAAACAGCTCCCCTTCTCGGATTATTAAGTAGACAACAATGCCGACTATATTCGAAGGCCCGCTGCTAAGATCCTACATGGGAAAAGAGGGCACTTCTTTATTTTTTGCCAGAACTGGTCACATTCCAACGCCAACAGACTATGGGACTTTGTAAGTCACTGCACCATCTATTCACGAGGAAATTATCCATGCGACGGCTATTGAAGACTTTCACAAATTAATGCAGTCAAAAGGTCGAAGATTTGAAACTAACAGCTGACTCTGAAAAAACGGAAGAGAAGTCGTTCAAGAGGCGTCCTCGTATACCAACTGCTTGCTAAACACCTTTTGGATCTACTATTTTGAAGCTCAGCTATGATGGATAGCTCATGCTGAGACATCCTAATCCACTAATAAAGAATCCGACGGGGCCCTGCTCTGCTTGCAATAACATCGGCGACTTGGACCGTAGGAAGAAAATAGCTACAGGGTCGAAATACAAGCTTACGAAGATCTAACGAGAAGTCAAAATCGACTGACACTGTCCAAACAGTAAAATGACGATTCTTGTTCACTGCGGTCGAATGATCATCTGCCAATGGTGTTTTCCCAATGCTCCACATAGTCTTATGAATCAGACAAGCCACAGTTCAATTCCATTACATGAGTCAAGGGCAATCGTTCGTTATGGACCAGATATTCGAGTCATTGCAGAAATTGACCAAAGTATTTGCGATTACTACCGCTCGCTAATTCCCAAATACTTTAATGCGATTGGGCAGAGGTATGGAGCGCACATAACCATTGTGAGAACTCACAAGGAAACCCCAACCATTTTGGATTATTGGGGAAAACATGAAGGACGCGTGATTTGTCTTCAGTACGCTTCCTGCATTCATTTTGACGGTAGATATTTTTGGCTGAATGCCTACAGCGAAGAAATTGGAGAAATCCGCAAGGAACTCGGCCTACCCAAATTCCGAGACGATAGCGTTTTCGGCGGCGTCGTGCGCAGCGAATACCATATCACAATAGCAAATATAAAGAAGACTCTGATGTAAAAAACAAGAGTTATGTATTCCGAACCTTGCAATAACCTTGATTGAGCGAAGCTCATTTTCCAGTGAGGCTGTTTCTTGTGAGTCGGCTACGGTGCCGAACGAGCGAAGGAGATGCTCGTTGCGGCAGTTGCTCAAAGATATCGCGATTCGGTATTTGCCTGCATCTACTCTAGGGTGTTTGGCGATAACGCTGGTCAGTGATTGGTATCAACGATGTATTCCCACATAAGATGCATAGTTAGACAACGCAACCCAGAGCGTCCATTCACCGTATTGTTTCTAAAACTGTTCTTCGGAAGGTTTTATACGACTATCGTAACCAAGGGAACATAGGCCGCGAGAAAGCGGAGGGCCGCAAACGAATTCGGAGAGTCGGTAGTACGAAGAGCGAGGTTATGCTGGCCACGAATCAATGAATTGCCCAAACTGTGAACTTGATGATTCCGACGGGGATAGTTTACTAACGTGCACTGGCGATAGCAGGATTACTCCAGCCAAGCCCATATAAGAAGCCGACCGAGATTACTGTGGACTTTTCTAGTAATCCCAACCGCTCAAAACGAGAAAAGTACGGAATTTTTGCAGCTTTACCACTCGGTGATTCATCTCATTTGACCAAACCTAGACATAACTCCTCGCTGGCTATGATTTTTTGGGTCGTAATCCCGATAACCGAAATAGGTCCAGAGGGTTGATTCACGATTGCCCAGATTATAAATTCGAAACACTTTTTGCGAAGTCTGACAAAAAACCGAAGA
This sequence comes from Pirellula sp., assembly GCA_032116775.1. GTDB lineage: Bacteria > Planctomycetota > Planctomycetia > Pirellulales > Pirellulaceae > JAFLCP01. The sequence continues at coordinate 2,502 of JAUMAI010000675.1, forward strand.
GAAAATCGATGGCGATTGAGCCCCTGACTCCCGATGAAGATCCGCCTGAGGATTCAGAGCAAGGAGAAAAAGACTCTTCTTTGGATTCAAGCCTCAGCGAGTCAAGCATCGATCCACTTCCATTTGAAGCCTTTGCTGAACGCGGCAATCATAGGCAAATCACTTTCGATCCGAGAGATCCCAAGAACTGGCCGCAGATCGATGGATTTGTGGTCGAAAAGCATTTGGGCGGAGGTGGTTTTGGAGATGTCTATCGAGCGAAATCATCCGAATTAGGCGGCCTGGTCGCCATCAAAATTCTCAAGCCGCGTTTCAATGATGACATCGACATTGCCACGCGATTCGATCGCGAGATACATACAGCCCATCAGAATCGCCACCCTGCGGTCGTCCAGATTCTCTCGAGTGGTTTTTGTACCAAAGCACCTTTCTTGCGCTGTCGTTACTTAGTGTTTGAGTATTTGGCAGGGGGAGATCTTAGGACGTGGATGTCGGAAAAGCCCAAGCCGGATTCCGATAGATTAGCTGAAGCCGTACAAAAGTTGATTGAGGTTTGTGACGGACTCTCTGCAATCCACGCCTCCGGAGTCGTCCACCGCGACATTAAGCCAGAAAACATCTTGCTTAACCAAGATGGCCAAGCAAAGATCGCGGACTTCGGATTAGCCGTATTTCTAAATCGACAACCCAACGACAATATTACCCGCACCGGTCAGTTTCTGGGGACGTTGCCTTATATGGCCCCGGAGCAGATCCCCAACCCTCGCAAGGCCACGATTCAAAGCGATATCTATTCGATCGGCGTCATCTTGTATGAATTGCTATGTAGCCTAAGGCCATGGCAAGAGGAAAGAAAAGATGCCTATGAAGAAGAGCGAATTTTATCGAACCTAAAATCTCGACCACCAACACCAAGCAGCAAGTCGAAACTAGTCGATAAGCGTCTTCAGAGTATCTCGCTCCGTTGTATCGATCCGGATGCCTCTTTTCGATACGCCAACGCGAAGCAACTCAAGGAATCGCTAGAGGCCTGGCAGCGAGGAGAACCTGATCCCCATTTGGCGCCCTGGTTAATCAGGAATTGGCACGAAAAGGTAATCCGTCCCCTGCGACGAAAACCTATTCGAATGTTAGCAGTACTATTGCTATTGTCCGTCGTAGGAATTCTATCGTATGGAGTTTGGCATCGACTTGCCTATGTCTGGCCCCATTACCTCTACTTTGCCAATGCCTCCAACTTCAATAGTATTCCTGTTGGTATTAAGCCGTTGACTTCTGCTGGCATTCGACAGCGATCTTTCCATTACCGCGTTACCAAGAGGGGATGGTATGGCCCCACAGTTCAAGTTGACTTGCACAACTCAGCGGGGCTGCCTGTCGGGAAACGGTTGGAATCATCGGAGCTGAAATCCGAAGAGGAGCACACTGAGGAGTATCTTCTGAATCACGAAGT
>JAUMAI010000675.1:3964-14962 GCA_032116775.1 Pirellula sp.
GAAGTCCAGTGGAAAATCGAGTTCGATGCAGATGGAAAGCATTTAGAGACAATAGCCTTCGACCGCCGTGGGAAAACCGTTTGGAGATTGCGTTTCAAGGATAGATACACGGCAGATTATCTCCCCACGTTTGTCAATGAGTCTGATGAACCGCCGACAATAGCTACGAGCGAAGGCACAGAGCAGCAATCCGTAGATCGCGACTTTCAGTCTGCCATTGATCCTCCAATTCGTCGTTCTAGACCGGCTCCCGCGCGACTCGCTAAAACAACGGCGTCACAAGTCGAATTTGATTGGTCACCAGAAGGCTATTGCGTTGGAGCAAGATATTATGATCCAAACGGAAAACCTGCACCTGATTCAAATGGAGTCTATGGCTGGAAAGGTGAGGTCAACCAGTATGGCCAATCGACTAGGAAAATCTTTCTGGGTCCAGATCACCATACTCCTTTGAAATGTAAGCAAGGTTTCGAAGTTGCCGTTTTCGTGTACGATAGCGAAGGTAACCAGACGTCTATTGAGCTTTACGACCAAGAAATGAAGCCCCAGTTATGCCGACAGGGATGGACTGTGCTCAAATCGACCTACGACGAATTTGGCAACGCGAAAACATCTCGCTACTTTGACAGAAGTGGTCGTCCTGTAATTCTCTCTGAGGGCTATCATGGTTGGGACGCCAAGTACGATGACCGAGGCAATCGTGTCGAAACTACCTTTCTGAACATTGATGGTACCCTCAAGCCGTGTAAATCCGGTTACTCTAAACAGTGGACTTCTTACAACAAACTTGGACTGGTGACATCCGAGCGTTACTACGATGCGGCCGGCCGGCCAACGGTTAACACTGAAGGTAATCACGGCTTCACTGCAGGCTATGACTCCTTGGGAAACCGTATAGAAGAATCCTTTATTGGTACTGACGGAAAGCCCACAGTTATTTGGGGATACACTACAGTAAGAAGTACATACACCCGATTCGGACTGTTAAAGACCGAGCGATACTTTGATATGGCAGGGCAACCGACGATTACAAATCGCGGGATTCATGGTACAGATTATGAGTACGATTTAAGCGGCAATTTAACCTCAGAAATGAGCATTGGAGTTGACAATAAATTGTGCAATAACGAGCAGGGTTATGCCAAGCAGGTAATAGAATACAACGACATCGGTAAACTCAAATCTATCCTGTACTTTGACGCGACGGGGAACCGAACCTTTGCCTGGAGTGGCTATCATGGCCTGCTAGCCGAATACAATGACCTCGGCCTTCAGACTTCCACAAGTTACATCGGTGTAAACGAAAAGCCCTGTACCATCAAGAATGGCTACTCGAAAATCGTTATGGAATATGACCAGCAGGCAAACCTCAAATCGACACACTATTTTGATCAGCGTGGCCAACCGGTAACTGATACGGATGGATGCCATGGCTGGACCGCAGACTATGATGATCGGGGAAATCGAACCCGAAAAGTGTTTGCGGATATCACGGGAAAATCTTGCATGGTGAAGGAAGGATTCGCGAAGATTGAGGCGAAATATAATGAACTAGGGTTGATTGTCGAGCAACGCTACTTTGATGCCTCTGGAAATCCAACAGTTCACAAAGAAGGAAATCACGGTTGGAAGGCCGAATACGACGAAAGAGGTAACCTAGTGACACAGAGTTTCATCGACACCGATGAAACTCTATGCAACAAGCAAGGCTTTGCAAAAAAGGTTTCTAAATACAATGAATTCGGAAAGCCCATATCCATCCTCGCGTTTGATTCCTCCGGAAAGCCGGCAGTAACAAAAGATGGCAATCACGGCGAACTCACCAAGTACGATGACCGTGGTAATCGCATTTCTGTAGAAGCAATTGGAATCGATGGAAAGCCCTGTTCCGTGAAATTCGGAATTTCAACCATGGTGATGGAGTATGACGACCGTTCGAATCTCAAGTCTAAATCCTTCTATGATGAGTCCGGACAACCTGCTTTGCACGTCGACGGATACCATGACTGGCGTGCGGATTACGACGAACGTGGAAACCTAACTCGCGAATCGTTCTTTGGCATCGATGGCCAACCCTGCGTTGTCAAAGGTGGGTTTGCGAGTATCAGACGAATATACAATGACCTGGGATATGTGGTCAATTTGCGTTACTTTGATGTCTCTGGAAAACCAACCATTCACAACGACGGAAATCACGGTTGGACTGCCGAGTATGATCCCTGGGGGAATCAGATATCCTTCACAACCCTTGGTATTGATGGAAATCCCTGTGCAATCAATGGATGTGCCAGAGTTGAAAACCGCTATAACCACTTAGGACTTTCCGTCGAAAGCCGTTACTTTGACGTTTCGGGAAATCCCACCAACTCGAATGAAAATGTCCATGGCGCAAATTTGGAATATGATGATCGCGGTTATAACATCCTAACTACCTATGTTGGAGTTAGCGGAAAACCTCGCAATAACGTATTCGGTATTGCAACAAACAAGGGCACACGTGATGCTAAGGGAAACTTAACATCCGTCCGATATTTCGATAGGCTAGGCAAACCGGCCGTAGTCGACGATGGAGCATGCGGTTGGGACGCGACCTATGATGATTATGGAAATCGAACGACCGAGGTTTCTGTAGGTATCGACGGCCAGCCAACCAATTGTAAAGACGGTATTTCAAAAGCGGTTCGAACCTTTAATTCTATTGGATTGGTAACATCACAACGTTTTTTCGACGTGGATGGTCAACCGGTTACCCATCCCATACATCAACAGTTCGACGCGATCTACGATGAACGAGGTAATCGCATATCGGAAACAGAAATTGGAGTTGATGGTAAACCTCAAAGAACTGCCGTTTTTACTTTTAATGACATTGGTTTAATTACTTCAAGACGCAGTTTTGATGCCGAGGGCAAGCCCTGCACATTCCCCTCCTCCCAATACCATGAAATAAAATACGAATATGACGCCCGAGGAAACGAGACACTCCGAAAATGGGTCGGCCTTGATGGGCGCCTAACCAATGTTCTCAATAGTAGCTCCGTCGTAAAGCTCGTGCATTCCGGCCATGCCATTGTCAGAAGTACCTATGATTCGCTGGGACGAAAAACTTCTGAACGTGAGTTCGATACTTCGGATAAACCGATCGAGCTTGTGGGAGATGGACGGCACGGTTGGGAAAAAGAATTCGACGATTACGGCAACGAAGTCGTCTCCATCATTATCAACGGAAAAAATGAGCCGATCGTTCAGTCCGACGGTTTCGCTTATCACCGTTTAATGTTTGATTCGCAGAGGCGAATCACCAGCGATCGATTCTTCGGATCCGATCGACAGCCCGCTCGTAATGACTTAGATGAATACGGTTTCACCAATGAATTCGATGAAAGCGGCAAAGTAGCAAGATCGTTTTTTCTAGGGCCCGAAGGAAAGATTCAAGCTAATTTAATTGGCGTTGCGGGGCGCGAATATCAGTACGATAGCTCAGGCCGTGTCATCGATGAAAGATACATTGACTCATCAGGAAATCCTAAACCAGCCCTGAACGGAGTACATGGTTGCCGCATTTCCAACTTTCTTGGCCTTCAAAATAGAGTGCTGTACGGGAAAGACAATAAGCCCGTCAAACCGAAAGGACTCGTTGTCGTCGAAGTCGCGGCTTCTTCGAGTGCCAGCGAAGCGGGAATCGCTGTGGGTGATGTGATCTTGGAACTCAACGGGAAAAATTTAAAATCGCATCAAGAACTTCGCCGGGAAGTTACAGAACTTGCAGGAACAGATTCTGTCCGCGAATACCCCATTAAATTCATGAAGTCAGGAAGTGTTATGGAGGTATCGGTGCCGACAGGTAAGCTAGGGATCGCAACGGAGGTATATTACGAAACAAACCCTGCAAGCGAGAAAAAAGAATAACTCTCTTTCATTGACAGTCTTGCCAGTACAAAAGTTACTCGCAACATAAAGGTGGAACTGAACTTTACTTCTAAAGAGATACATGAAGTCCAACGAATTGGACTTCATGACAATCTGGAAACTGGTGAAAGATAACCAATCAGTAGAAGTCCATCCTTACTTCAAGAGTCTTTGAATATCCTCTTCGTATTGCTTGATCTGGTTCTTGTAAACGTCGACTAGGCGTTGCTCATTCAATTCCTTTAACTTTAATTGGTGCAGGCCTCTAGCAAGATCTAGCATCATTTCGTATTCCTGATCATTGAAGGCAATGCGTTTAAACTCCAGTTGCTGGCCTACCTGAGCAGGCTCAGTGTGGCCTGTGATTGTATAGGATAGGCTGCCATCGGAGACCTTGTTCAGTTTTCCCATTTCGGTGGCTACATGAACCAGCGAAGCGTTTCTAAGTCGATTCCATTTGATGACGAGTTCTCCATCTTTTTGCTCGTAGAATCCAAATGAGATAGTACCATTTTTGCCCGGGTATTTTTGAGTCTCCACCAACACCCCATCCGGTAAGAAGCAATACACACTTAGGTATTGATCATTGCCATTTGTGACAGTAGCTTCCCATCCTTCGTTGCCTGAACTACCTTCTCGTGGTGGGCCGGCCAGCACACAGGTGGTGATTGAGGAAATACAAATGAGAAGCGAGAGAAGCGATTTGATTGCAGATGTAGTTGTCACGGCTCGGAATTGTCCTTTTAAAAGTGTTACAGGTTTGTTGCCAAAGAGTGAAAGTTGTTTTTCGATAGTGCCCTGGCGACCGCTTGGGCTGATTCGAAGACTGAAGCTCCTTTCGACTACCTCAGTGAGTTCGCTCATGAACCCTTATTGCATCGCCGATTTCTTGTGACAAATTATTTGTTTTTTTTAATCAGATTAGTCTTTTGCCACGAAAACAGCCTGAGTTCGCCAAGCCTTTGTCCTAGACCTAGTCCAGGACAAATCGTGAAGAGTAAAGCGATGTGACAGTTCAGTGCGCTGTCACAGAACGGTACTGCTAACATTCTTAGAATCGATATCTACGATCCCAGGCATTTCACTTTGGATGCGATGTTTTCGGCGATTTTGTCATTCACTCGCTCAAAATCCGCGGAAAAAAGATAATACAGCCCATTGATGGTCGTCCCGATGATTGCGAGCACTGGTCCGCCTGGGCCAAAGAAGAGAGTGCCAACCCAAAGCATGGTCGGACCTGCCCACAACCAAGTCCTAGCACCACTATCTTCTTTTGGAAGATCTCTTACTTTAAGAAAATAATAGATGGTGTGGCCAAAAAAGAATCCTAAGAACCCCCACAAAAGACCGAACCATAATTTGCTTAGACGTTTTCGTGAGAACTCTACGTCGAATGCGAGTTGTTGATTGATGGAAAGTGCCTGACGAATGGCTACTTGTTTTGCGGTAGTGCAACGCATCATGGATCTCTCTGCTGCAAAGGGGACTGTGGTGGCAATGGGCATTTTTCATATCCGACGTGAACCACTAGCTTGCTGGGCAGAGAATGTGACGTCAAAAAGTCGGGATTTAAGTCGAAAGATGCATTATTTGCGATCGATGTCGGGCAGGCCAAAACGTTGAGTCAGTATTTTAACGAACGTAAAATTTGAAAAACGCTTCAGAAGAAATTTGCCAGGATTCAAACATTGATGACGATTGAACCGCTCCCTTCTGTCGAGCAAATGTTATCGAGTGATGTTTGCACGAAGGCCCCTTTTTATCGTTGTCGCAATTTAGTTTTTGAATATTTGCCAGGGGATTTTAGAATGTGGATGTCGGCAAGGCCGAGATTGGTTCCCACAGATTATCTCAGGTCGTAAAACTGCATACTCAGTGCGGAAATCGCTTAAACGATAAAATCGTCGGTCGCTGCTCAAGCAAGCGGAGCTTCGCTTGCAGTGGGTACCTTGAGATAGCTTACTGGGCCTTAGTAAACAATCTGTCAACTAAGCATTGGATTCCGTGTTCGATACAAGGCCAGGTACGTCATTGCAGGACGGCAATGCATCCTCTTATGTTTTTAAACGATCCTCGTACTCTACCTATGCTGTCGATGAACGAACCAACAACAAAATCGTGATTATGAAACGCGTTGACGTTGGTTAGTCGTTGAGATTAATCAGGCATGTAAAAACAAACTGGTAAGGATTGTTTCGAAACTGGCTCGAATGGAAATAATAGGTCCATCAGAGATTACCGTGGATATTGGATTGATCGCGATTTCGATGCCCTGCATGCCCTACATTCGACGATTTCAAAAAACAAATGCAACCACTTCCACAATCTTACTGAACCGATCACAGAGCATTCACAGTGATCGAACCGTTTCGATCCCCTAATTCTCCTCCATCTCGTCCAGTGCCTTCTGACAATACGGTAGAAGCTTGAGGTCGATGAGCGTCTCGCGAATCAAATTGAGATCGCGACTTTTGATCAACTGAATAACTTGTTCGATGATCTTTGTAGCGTATTCCTTCCTGGCACGATGCACGATTTGCCGAGTAGCCTCCGCCGATTTCCCGAGGGCGGATGAGAGATCGTCATAACTCGGCTTGGCATTTCCAGCAATCGCTGCATCCTTGAAAAATGTAAGTACTTGGTGATTAGGATGACCGGGCCCCAACGCTTCAAGGGCGTCTTCCAAAATTTCATCGCTTAAGTTGCGATCAAAAGCTTCACTTGCCGTACGATCTAGTTGGTCCTCTTGCTCGTAGTTGGTATCGAGCCTTACCTGTCCCTGTTTCTTTTCTTTTCCCTTGGAACCCCAATAGGAATAGACATCATTTCTCAGGATTTCTTTTAGATACAAGCGAAATGATCTGTTGGGATCGTAGCCGCGAAGTTTGCCATCGAGCCATTTATCGACAAATTTATCCCAAACATCGGAAACGGCATCCGCATCTCGTAGGTAGACTCCAAGATACCCTAATATGGCAACCTGATAACGTTTCAAAAATCGCTCGCGTTCGGTGCGTTGGCGAGCTATTGATTCTAATTTGCTTTGTTTTGTCGCTTCATCGTCTGTATCGATCGGGGGATCAATAGCTCGTTCCAGTGCGTGTTGAATTCCTGCTTCGGTCACGATTCGAGAGATAAATCGATTGGTCGACTCAATGGATTCTTCCTGGTGATCGTTTTGCTTTTGGTGCGTCACTGCTTTTCTCCTCAATAGTAGATTGCAAGTAGAATTACGGAGTTAGTCAGGGATTGTCATAGCTTAGGTCTGGTTGGTGCTACAAAGTCCAATAGTCTTTGTAGCATTGTTCTAAAAACTGGTTTTGTTCTTCTGGGGTCAGGGCTTCAAAAGCAACATTCTCTTTTGGGGAATCGATTGGAGCCGGTGGTTTTGTGTCAATTGTTGATAAAGGTTTCGTGATAGTTCGAAATTTTACACGAATCTCTTCCTTGAGGGGCTTGGACAACGTTTTTTTACCGCGACGAATCATTTGATATCTCCACTCTGTTTTAGTACTTGATGGATCAGACAACAATCGGAATCGTTTGAGTTCTTTTGGGGGCAGTTAGTGGGTTAGCCCATCACGGCCCACATCAAAAAGCGAAGAGGCCAGATGAGCGTGAAAAAGAGAACATCGGAAAGTTTGTAGGGAGTCCCCGGTTGCATCCAGATCACGAGTTCAAATAATCCCCAAGGGATGGCCCCCAAGACATAACCGGTGAGTAAGAGGTTGAGAGTTACGGAAATCGGTTCGTCTTTTTCAATCGCAGTCATTTTCTTATCCTTTTGAAGAATTGCTCCCCTGGCATGATGCCGTTGCTAACCCTTAAGAAAGTTACGGAAAGATGTGACAGTGTTTTTGGTGGCTGGTGCGCTGACGGTCCTAATTATCAGTAAATGTCGAGAGTGCTACGGTATTGCAGTCTGGTGAGCTCCGACAGTTTTTCCGACAAATCTCCACAAAACCTTCGCAGATATAAGGCAAAGCCATAACAAAGAGGTAGCACTTAGCTAAATCGCTTTACACAAACAGAAGTTATACAAACATCAGAAAAACCGCTTGGTGTCCCACCCGAGAGCTGCGGGAAGTTGGATGCTTTTTGACTCAAATGTGTTGCTCAAGCTCAACGACGAATCGAGTCTGTAATCGTACGAGAGAAAGCGTATCGGGGAAACATTTCATCGACGGAGCCGTATTGGCTTGCCTGTACTTTTTGATATGGGGACTCTGCGTAAATTAATTCTGCGAAATCGTTTGTCACATTTCAGATTCGATCAGATAGGGGAGAGTGTCCAGGAAAACAGTAACCATCTTCCGTTTCATTTCTTGTCTCAAGTGAGAAATCCAAGCCATGAAAACCCTAATTTCTTTGCTGGTTGTTGTCGTTGCCTCACAGTTCTCCAGCGTGAGTGCTGATGAGGGATTAGTCTTTGTCGATCAATGGCGCAACCGCCTTACCGAAAGCTCTGCCGAATTCGTCTTCAAAAAAGATGGAACTTTTTATGCATATGAAATAAAAAACATCGAAGTGCTCGGAGAAACCAAGCTGTTCCGAACCTATCTCAAAGGGAACTGGAGATCCAACGAAGATCCCACTAGTCTGATCGTTAAGGCCGAAGGCCTCACGCATTTGATTGCCTCGGATACCGGAAGCTCCTCCTTCAAAACGGCGAATGAATACCGTTTTCTTATCGAGAACAAAAAGTTTTTTATTGTGAATGATGGGAAGCCACAGCGTGAGCTTCTAAAATCCCCGAACTCCTCAGATTCTGTCGAGAGACAAGTACGGGAAAGCCTAAAGTAATCACCGGTTATCGGAGTTGCCAGCAGAGAAGGCTGTCGGTCGGGTGTATCGTTTGCCTACCAAGGCGGAGTGGGAATATGCCTGTCGGTAAGGCAGTACAACCGCGTTCAGTTTTGGCGATGACGAATCGGTTTTCGGTGACTTTGCATGGTTTGCTCAAAACTCGAGACACGAGCCCCATCCGGTTGACGAAAAGGAGCCAAACACATGGGGCCTGTATGACATGCACGGAAGTGTTTAGGAATGGTGCAGCGACTGGTATGGCATCTACTCTCATACCAAGCGGGCGGTCACCGATCCCGAGGGTCCAAAAGAGGGCTCGTTCCGCATGCGCCGTGGCGGCAGTTGGAGCCGCGCAGCCGCGGGTAGTCGGTAGGCTTCCCGGGACGGGTGCAACCCGTCGGTCCGGTTCAGGTAAGGTGGCTTTCGCCTCGACCTGAGTCCATCCGGAATCCACGGTGAGAAGGGAGAGGGAGAGAGTAGTCGAGCCCAGTTGGCGTAGGTACGGAGGTCTTAAGGCCCGGAAGAAGCGAACCGAAGGTGCGACCCGCCCGCGTCAGAGCCTTTTGGTTGTCTGCCGCGAATCCTACGCTACCAATTCGCTTAGGCTCCTAGATCCACAAACTTGAACTCAATCCTGCAGCTCACACAGCAGCTTAAAGTCGCCGACGCTCAGGGGAAGCCTTTTTCTTCGAAAGAGTGTCACAAATCTGAATCGCAGGAATAAGGGGAAGTGTGCGAAAGAATTCTAGGCCTCATTATGCAGGAATCCGCTATGCGTTATTTGACGACAATTGCACTCCTTTTAGTAAGTTTCTCCTCCACCTTCGCTCAGGATCGCCTTTCGGCCCTGTCCGGAAATCAGCAAACGTCCGACGGCAATAATACTCGCATCCTCTTGATCTTCGATCGTCAAGCCGGCTTGTTCTCCTACTGTTCCCAAGATAGCCGAGGAAACATCGTTAACAAAGTCGGCGAATATGACTATGCCAACCGAAAGCTGACCACGAATTGGTGGGATGACAACGCGATCGAGGAAGCGACGCTGAAGCTGCTGGAAAACGAGGACGTTGAATATCAAGTGCTCTCGAATTCACGCCAACCGAATCAAAAGTTTTCACCCATCAAGCTGCGTCGTACGCAACCGCCGAAAGAACTTGCCACAACCTTTATTCAGTTAGGTGACACCTACTTGCTCAAGAAGACTTCTGAGCTCCAGCAATCGCTTCGCTTTGGGCAATCCTTGATGCAAATGCAGCATGAATTCAACATGAAAAATCTGGAAGCCTCTAACGAGTTCGGTCGAGCCCTTGGGCAAGTAACCATCGAATAAAACAATCACCATTGCATATGACACCGGAGTACCCAACCATGAAACCTAACTTCTGCTCAGCCTGCGGAGCTAAACTCAACGAAGCACCAGCATTCTGTCCTTCCTGTGGTGTGGCGATCCAGAGTCAATCCGCGACAAACGTCACTGCAACCGAATACCGAGTACCTCCAGTTCTATCCTCAGGTGCAATTGCCAATGGACACTCCAAAGTCACCGCCGTCCTTTTGACGTTATTCTTTGGTGGGTTCGGGTATCTGTATACGCCAAAAGAAGATGGAAAAAAACTTTTTTTTACCATTTGGGTCGGGAGCACTTTTTGTATGTTAGGCGTAATTTTTCTTGCCGGAAGTGCAGCAGCAGGAACGACAGATCCAGCATCGGTAAGATGCATAGCTATGGGTGCCTTCTTCATGCTAATTACAACGTTTATATGGAGCGTTCTTCCCTTGTTGACAACCGCAATGCGCACCCAAGCCTGGTATGACGACTATGACCGCAAACATGGTGCCCACTGATCCACCTCAGTGAATCAAAAGCCTCACTAGATTAGCTAGTCCCAGCGGGTCGGCGGCTAAGATATAAATCTTGGACGACAATTTCATCGTTGACCAATCGCTTCAGAAGATAAATCACAAATCTGCTGAAAAGCTGGAGCTCCAGTAAGACATTTTCAGCGGACGTGTAGGTCAGCAAAAATGTCATTCGTTGCACCTTGGGAACCATGATCCATGAAGAGCCACTTGAATAGAGTAGTGGATTATTGACGTATATTTCATCGGAATAATTCAGAAATCACGTCATTTTAACCGTAGCAGCGGAAATGCCACGTCCTAGCAGCCCGTTGAACAAAGCACTTTTTGCGACTTTGCAACAGGCATAAAAATAGAACGGAAAATATTCTTCCAGAGTCGTGTTTTCAAGCGAAGAGACTTTTGGGAGTCCATTATGGCTGG
>JAUMAI010000675.1:14972-17835 GCA_032116775.1 Pirellula sp.
GGAATAATTCAGAAATCACGTCATTTTAACCGTAGCAGCGGAAATGCCACGTCCTAGAGTGGCTGGACAATCGGTGGATCCATCTCACCACTCAGTCAAACACTCCATAATAATCTTGAAGGCATTGTCACAAAATCGAACTGGAGTTGTAACGGTTCATGAAAAGTCCCTGTGATTTCCCTAAGGACTTTGAAGGGCTGACTAAAAGCAGTTGCTTATTTTTCGCGATCCACCTTTCCACTTTATCAGTGAGTAGTGATGCATGCAAAATTCAAATTCGCCGGATGCTAATCCCTATGAAGTTTCTGTAAGCGTATGCTCGAAAGACAACACCAGCGAGATATCGCAAGAAAAATGGTATTCCCCCACACAGATCTATTTTGCCAGTATTATCGGTGGGCCACTCGCCGGAGCGATTCTCGCTCATTTCAACTTCGCAAAACGGGAGCAGTCCGATAATCCACCGTGTTTGATTACTGGATTGTTCTACGCTGCCTTCATTCTTGTCTCATGGTGGCCATTATCACTACTATCCTCATGGACTAGTATTCCTTTCCAATATCTTTTGTGGGCGGGAATCGTCCGTGGGGATTTTATTACTTTCTGCTCAGGCGGAGAGATGTATAAGGAACATCGAAAGCGAGGAGGAAAAAGATCCTCTTGGTTAAACACGATCGGAACCGGACTTGCTTCATGCGCGTTAATATTCTTCCTAGCGTTCGCCATCAATAGTTCGGCCGTCGCAGCTATGTCACCGATCGCTTCCTTATTGCTCGCAATTATATCGGATATGACGATCCGCCGCTGAAACTTTGACATTTCGAGATCTGTGAAATGGTTAGGCCTTCAAGAAAGCGCAATATCTTCTGTCTGCAATAAGGTAAAACTTAGATAACGACCTAATTAATGCGCACCATTGAAAACCAGTCTTGGCTCTAGCATGGACTTGTTTCCGAGAACCAACACGAAAAAAACATGGTCTGAAAAGGCAAAATGAGCAACAAGAGACGATTGAGCAATATACTCGGTAAATGATCCTAATTGACGATGAGGCAGTTCGCGGACAAATCGATGAGATCGTGTGAACGCGGTCTCTGATTCCGCTGGCGTCAGAGAGAAAACGCATTGCGAGAACCGTAATGGGAGTTATACAAACCACGATTCAAAAAGTCCTGAAATTTCTGCCCGCCCACCAGATCGTATACTTTATCGCGAATTTCCACAAAACTGGAAACTGCTTTTATATCGTTTATTAACTTCTGAAGACCTTCATCTTCAATCTGCGACCACTCGCTAAGAAATTTTGCGGGGCATAAGATAAATGAATGAATTCTTTCCAGAGTAAGTGGCGAACAGATTTGCCAGATTGCTATGCCACTACTACGCCGCACGCTTCCTTTGCAATCTCCGAGATTTACAATAAGTCTCGGTAGTGCGGTGATGTCCATGAGTCTTCCCAGGCTTTCTGCTGCTTCACACCGGACCTCCTCGTCATCATCCTTCAGAAGCGTCAGAGCGGTATCAAGGATTTCTTCAGGGCGAATCGAAAGCAGGCCCATGTACCTTATACCTCCCAAGCGTAGAGTAGAATTCTCGCTTTCTACCCAGCTTCGCAGCGTCGTCGCCACTTCCAGTTCGTTCGAACGTTTGACAACACTAGAAACGTCGGCCGCAGCATCCCATGCTCCATCCTCAACAAGTTGATACCAGCCCCATTTTCGAAGAAGATGCTCCTCACGATCGCGAGCAAAGTTTTTGATCGTAAATTCGTGTCGATCTACATCAGTGGCAATGAGATGCGTCATCGTAGTCCAAGAGAGCTTCTCGTCGCATACTTGCAGAATCTGCTCTAGCATTTCCTGGCAGTTTTCGCATCGACGCGGGGATAAGATTCGCACTAGCCCGTCAATGGTCGATTCTAAATCCGCGTTATCTTTGTTACCACCTCTACATAATTGTTCGATCATGCATAATGCTGTGGAATGCTCTCGTCCCCCGTAGTCGCGAGATAAAAGGTGCCTCTCGCACTTCTCGCCAAGCAGCAATCTGGCCAGATGAAGCTTACGTTTGGTAGAATTATCGCTTTCAGAGAAGACCCTACTGCTGACTGTCGCAAGCAAAAGAGTCGAAATCTGGTCGATACGGAACTCGAGCGCATCGGCGAAAGCCTGAAATTCAGATTCCGACACTTCTGGATAAACTAAAGCAATTAGTATCGCAGTTGGATAGCAGTTCGATTCCCGACAAATCACCAATGCCCTACTACGGAGGCATTGATCGCCAATATTTAGGGCTCTGGCTAACGCGTGAAGCAACCGCGGGTCAGCAACGCGTTGTTGTTCCACTGCCGCTTCGATAGTTGACTCAAGATCCGATTCGAATTCGCGATTTGCGAGTGTTTCGCAAATTCTGACCTTGGCGGTGTAACCGCTGTCAGGTAGCGTCAATAAGAGATCGCGAAGTCGAACAGTCGCGTGAGCCGTCGGTATTTCTAACAGTATTTTTAGTAGATCGAATTCTTCGAGATACTTATTTTCGTAGTACCACCAATCATCATGCGGTTCGCTTACCACTGGAAATGCGTCAAATAAAGCATCGATGACCATTGGCTCTTGGGAATCCTTCAATTGGTGTGCGGCAGCAAGTCTAACTCGGATATCCTGGTCTTTTACTGCAATCATTAATTTTTCTAGGACTTCACCATCGTTGAATCTGGATAGCTGCTCCACGGCTACCATCCTTACCAATGTGTCTTCGTTCCTTAACGCTTGGTGCACCGTAGCCCAAGCAATAGAGCCTGAATCTTCACTAGGTGCCATTGGGAGAAATGATGATGCCCAGTGCCGTGTCTTGGGGTCACTGC
>JAUMAI010000676.1:0-2293 GCA_032116775.1 Pirellula sp.
AAGCGGGTCTGCAACGCATCAACGAAATTGTGGATATGTTGGTAGTGAAGAAGATTCCAGCGGTCTTTATCGAATCGAGTGTTCCTCGCGATACGATCGACGCTGTGATTCAGGGTGCGAGTGCGCGGGGTCACCGTGTGGCTATCGGTGGTGAGTTGTATTCCGATGCCTTAGGGGCGACAGGAACATACGAAGGGACATATGTTGGTATGCTCGATCACAATTTCACTTTGGTGGCTAGAGCATTAGGTGGCCAAGCGCCTGAAGCTGGATGGCAGAATAAACTGACGGGAAAGAAGGTGGGACGTGATTGATCCTTCTCCTAAGGTCATCAGTGAGTTGCCATTGTCGATTCGCGAAGTCACGATTGCCTATCAGCGCAAGCCGGTGTTGTGGGAGGTAAATCTTGATATTCCTCGCGGTAGTCTCGTTGGACTGGTTGGACCCAATGGGGCAGGCAAAAGTACACTGCTGAAGGCGATAATGGGGATGATGCCGTTGCTCTCAGGGCAGGTGAGGATATTCGGTAAATCCTATAGTGAGGTTCGCCAACGTGTCGCTTACGTGCCACAACGCGAGAGTGTGGATTGGGACTTTCCGGCGAGTGTTCTCGATGTGGTGCTGATGGGTTTTTATGGCCGGTTAGGTTGGTTCGGGCGAATCAGTCGTCAGCATCAGCAGAAAGCGATGGAAGCCTTGGAGCGGGTCGGCATGGCTGAGTTTGCACAGCGGCAAATCAGTCAGTTATCGGGTGGTCAACAGCAACGCACTTTTTTGGCACGGGCTCTCATACAACCGGCTGACTTATTCCTGTTAGACGAACCCTTCGCGGCGGTAGATGCTTCAACCGAACAAGCGTTGGTAACGATTCTAAGAGCTTTGCAGAGCGAGGGAAAAACAATCATCGTTGTGCATCATGATTTGCATACAGTCCCTGAGTATTTTGATTATTTAGTTCTGCTCAACATGCGCGTCGTTGCAGCGGGACCGATGGAGACGACCTTTCATCAAGAGAATTTGCAAAAGACTTATGGCGGTAAGTTGACCATTCTGGAGCAAGTTTCGGAGGCGATGCGAAATCGGGAAGCACCCTGATGGATTGGAATGATTTTCTTGCACAGATTCTGCGGGTTATCACGCTGCAAGATTACAACACCCGCATGGTGATGCTGGGAACCGCACTGCTCGGTGCCGCTTCAGGTATCATCGGTGTTTTCTTGTTATTGCGCAAACGCGCGCTCTTAGGGGATGCGATTAGCCATGCGACATTGCCCGGTGTGTGTTTAGCATTTCTGATCGGTGTTGCCAGCGGCGGTAGTGGTAAATCGTTTCCTCTATTGATAACAGGTGCAGCTACAACCGGTTTATTGGGTGGACTCGCGGTACTTGGTTTACGTCGGTTTCGCCAAATCAAAGAAGATGCAGCTTTGGGAATTGTGCTGAGTCTATTCTTTGGTTTGGGTGTCATGTTATTGACGTTGATACAACAGATTCCTGAGGGGCATGCCGCTGGTTTAGAGGGGTTTATATATGGCAAAACGGCATCGATGGTAGTTGAGGATGCGATGTGGATTGCCTTGGCTACATCGCTGGTGCTGTTGCTCGTAACCTTTCTTTATCGTCCCCTGCAGTTACTCTGTTTCGATGAGGGCTTTGCTCAGTCTCAAGGTTGGCCGGTACTTTTACTCGATGCTTTACTGATGGCATGTGTTGTTGCTGTGACCATCGTTGGTTTGCAGGCTGTCGGTTTGATTATGATGATTGCCTTGTTAGTTGTACCAGCGGCAGCCTCAAGATTCTGGACTCATCAATTGCCGAAGATGGTGTTGCTCGCAGCATTGATGGCGATGGTAAGTTGTTTTCTAGGTACCACGCTTTCCGCCGTCGTGCCGCGCGTGCCATCAGGTGCGGCTATTGTGCTTTGCGCCGTGGGATTCTTTTTAATCAGCTTCGCGTTCGGTGCGGTGCGAGGTGTTTATTGGAATTGGTCTCGGAACTGGCGTTTACAGCGAGCCTATGACCGCGAGCATCTTCTTCGCGATATGTATGAATTGATTGAAGTAGCGCAGCAAAAGCGGTCGGGTGGCAAACTAATCGATACCTCTCTTTCCGAGGGAGGTATGGAGACTATGATCCCTATCGATACGCTGCGACAGCGGAGGAATTGGAATCGCACTCAAATCATGTCCAATCTATACCGTTTGCAACTTCAAGGCTTGTTGTTGCTGCAGCAGGATAACGGAGTGCGTTTTACTAGTCACGGGTTTAAAGAGGCAGAGCGGCTGACTTACGA
>JAUMAI010000676.1:2303-6691 GCA_032116775.1 Pirellula sp.
ATGACTCATGCTGATGTGGATCCGATGCGAGTCGATCGTTCGGCTGATGAGAGCGAACATGCTTTGGGGCCGGAAATCATCGAGTCACTTCGCGCTACACTAGCGATGCATGGTAGTGGAGAAGTGCCACCTAGTCCGCATCCTTTAACAGATGATATTTTAGCAGCGACATCGCAGGTACCTAATGCCAGGCACGAAAGGAGCGATTCGTGAACGACTCACTCCCTCCCTTTCAGTTCTATTGGGATTTAGATGGCTGGATTGTGCTCGCGGGTATCTTATGTTCCGCCTCGGCAGCCTTGCTTGGCTCGTTCTTGGTGTTACGACGCATGAGCATGCTAGGGGATGCGATCTCCCATGCAGTCTTGCCAGGGCTGGCGGCTGCATTCCTGTTGACCGCTTCTCGGCAAAGCACGCTAATGTTTATAGGGGCGATTGTCGTTGGGGTGCTTACCAGTTGGCTGACTCAGTGGACCAAGCAAATTGGTAAGGTAGATGAAGGGGCTGCGATAGGCGTAGTATTCACCGGCTTATTTGCTTTAGGCTTGGTAATGATCGTTCAAGGGGCAGATCGAGTTGATCTTGATCCAGGCTGTGTACTGTATGGGTCGATTGAATTAATTCCGCTCGACAAGTGGTCGATCGCGGGTTGGGAGATTCCTCGAGCTGTCATCATCCTCGCTGTGGTTACCGGTATCAACGTTGTTGCAGTGTTGGTGTGTTATCGACGGCTGAAAATCACCTCCTTCGATCCAGCCTTGGCAGACTCGTTGGGAATCTCATCACAGGCAATGCATTACCTATTAGCCGCGTTGGTTGCTATGACAGCTGTGGCAGCTTTCGAAAGTGTGGGTAATATCTTGGTGGTGGCGATGTTGATTGTGCCGCCAGCGACCGCCATTCTCTTGACCGACCGCTTGTCGCGAGTGCTGATCGTCAGTGTGTTGCTAGGTTCGCTGGCTGCGATTGTCGGACATTTCGGGGCTATAACGATTCCAAGGTATTGGGGTTATTCGAGCGTAAGTACAGCTGGCGCAATGACGATCGCTTCCGGCGGCCTATTGATCATCGCCCTGCTCTTCGCGCCCAAACATGGTGTCGTTGTGAATTATGGAAAGCGTTGGCTTTGGAATATCAAGGTGACCAGTGAAGACATCATCGCTTTGCTATATCGCTCGGAGGAAAATGGGGAGGATGGTTTATCAGCGAGTTTCTTTTGTAAAAACCTTCTCATTTCGCGACGAGCTCTTTGGTGTTATCAATGGTTGCTCAGAGTGCGACGCCTAGCAAGTTCCGACAATGGGCTGCTTAAATTGACAGAACAAGGAAGGTTAGCGGCTCAGGATCTAGTCAGATCGCATCGACTATGGGAAAATTACTTCGCCAGTGAAGTCGGCTTGACCGCGGAGCAATTGCATCAGCCGGCAGAAAGATTGGAGCATTTCACTGGTACGCAGATCCGAAAGCAACTTCATGATCATGGACCAGTGCAGGAAGTCGACCCCCATGGAAAGCCGATACCACCGGAGCGAAATTAAGGAGCCATGGCGTTTCCTTTATAGCTTGTGGCTGCAGTATCTTCTGCTGGTTGCTCTATCTAGCAGCTTTGGCTATCTCATTCATCGGCCAGCGTTTGCCCAAGAGAATCCTGCGGTCCAAGCGCCGTTCATTCCAGATGGTCCCGCTTCAGAAAGTGTGCTGGAAGCCCTGTGGCGAGTTGGAATGTATGCGACCGCAAATGAAGTTTGCGAAGCGCAGTTGAAATTATTGGCAGCTGACAGTGATGGTCATATACGCTGGACATGCTGGTTAATTCGTGGTTTAGCAGCTGAGGCTGTCGAACTTGAAGATCGGATTCCTCCCGAAAGAGAGAAAAGCGAACAGAACTGGGAACGTATTGTCAGTCTATCGGAACAGTCAAAAACAACGGCGTCTGGATCTTTTCGCTTACCTTGGCTGAGTTGGCAAATCTTACATGCGACTCACTTGCGAGCGCAGGGACATATGGCCAGATATTTGGCCAATCCACTCGATACCGCGTCACGCGAAGAGGCACTGGCAGCTATACGCGAATTGGACCGAGGGACGGAGCAATTACGAAAACTAGTTTCAGAGCAGGTCACGAAGACTTCAGCGGCAACAACCGCGGAGGCTCGACGTCAAATACGAGAACTGCAAGAGCTTTCGACAGAAACCGCATTATTAAGATGCGAAGCTTTGTTGCTACGAGGGCAAGCTTATCCATCACAGTCTGCGGATGCCATCGCGGCGGGAACCGAAATGGAGCAGGCTGCCCTGGAGGCTGCTGGTAAGGTTTCGCCTGATTGGTCTGGTAATGCGAAGTTGGAACTTGCCTTGGCAACATCGAAATGGCTCCTGGGAAGTTTTGGAGAAGCTATCGAAAACCTAAAGGGACTGTTGGATTCAAACGATAGTCGAGTGCGACAACGAGCTTTAGATTTATTGGTGCAATGCGCTTTGCAAGCTGACCAACGTTCGGAAGCTGAAGCTGCCATACGCCAATTCCGCTCTGCGGCAGCTACGCCAGAGTATGCATTGGCTGAGATGCGTCTGGCTTTGTTTGATCTTCCAAAGGCAAGTGACGCTGCAGAGGTTCGACAGCGTGCACTCACATCTTTATTGTCAGCTCGAGATGCGATTGGAGAACGCTTCGGAAGTTATTGGCAAAGACGCGCCGAAGCATTGCTCGTGACATTAAAAGTGGACAGTAAAAATATTTCGAGCATGACGAATTCGAATGAGTCTACGGAGCTAGTTCGAATAGAAGTAAGACAGCTTCTGGCAGCCAGTCGTTTTCAGGAAGCGGCCGCAAAGCTTGTACAGCAGGCAGCCTTGCTCAATCAGCAAGAGCAAAAAACTGTAGCGATGCAACTAACATTACAAGCCGCGGCGATCTTGCAAAAACAATCGCAATGGAGTGAAGCTGGTAAGTTGTTTCGAAATGCTGCCAGGGAATATCGCGATGAGAAACAAGCGTCATCGGCTCACTTGATGGCCATCTATTGCACATCACAGCAGATACGACAGGATCCTAAAGAAAACAACGAAAATTTGAAGTTACTGGATGAACTATTCACGGAACAACTGCACCTGTTTCCCGATGATGTTGCAAGTTTACAGGCAGCATTACAGTACGCACAGTCAGGTAATGCGAGGCGAGTGTGGAGTGTCGTCGCAGAAAAACTACGCCCTTTTGTCGAAAAGGTAAGTTTTCCCGATCGTTTGGCCTGGCTAGTTGTGGAACTCGATTTGAGAAGTATCTATTGGCAGCATCCAGAGGGTGATGCAAAAACAGTTGAGTTGCTGAAGCAGGCTATCGAAAAATGGGAGAGCCTAATCAAGAAAGGTGGCGATGATTCGAGCCTGTTACCGCTTAAGAAGTTGGGCATAGCTGCCATAGTCGTCTTGCTCGATTTGTCACCGGAATCAGTAGCATTTCAATTAGAAGAGCAAGCACAGTGGGAAGTGTACCGACAAGATTGGCTGGCGATGAAGTATCTTCCTGAGGAGGCTGGTTACCTGTGGAAGGAAGCGTGGAATGCTAGGATGGCGGTGGAGAAGGAAGTTGCGGAAAAGAAGACTGTATCCGCTGATTCCATTGAAACATTGATAATGCTATCTGGTGCTCAGAACGGCGAAGCGAATCCATCGTCCGGCTCACAGATGTTGCAGCCGAGTATTGCAATGTGGGGAGCAAGCGAGCGAATCGCAGAAAATGCAGAGTTGTTGCAGCCCGATCAGAGGTTTATGTCTCGGGCTGCACTTGTTGAGCTGAGTCAGTTAATCAATCGCTCGATACAGAGCTCTAGCTGGAAGTTTGCACCAAACGATCGTGTCGAGAGACTGCAATGGCGCTTGGGAGCAATTGGCGAAGGACGCGTCGAGGCATTGGCTACCGTTAACCAACGGATTGCTAGTCAACCGAGGTTGGCAGCTTGGCAACGTACGAAGGCGGTATTGTTGGAGGCAGGTAATCAGGACGATTTGGAGCAAGCCTTAGAAATCTATCGCCGTTTGGCCTCTGGGGCTAGGATTGGATCCGAAGAATGGATACGTGCTCGTTATCGATCGGCGCTCTGTTTGCTATGGATCGGAGAAAAAGATGGAGCGTTGCAAACTGCGGAAGTTATCAAGCTCACTCATCCTCCCAAACACTCTGTATGGCAGCAACGTTGGGATGAGCTTCTCAAGCTGAAGCCGTAGGTTTTCGTAGCCTGAGGTCTCGTTTAACCCGTTGCCGCAGCGCAGCGTAGGCTAGGTTTGGAGCCGCTAGAGTCCACACTGGTAATCAGCTCTTCTAGTGTCTGGACAAAAGTGGTAGGTGCTCGCTTCGAGTTCCAACCCAACCTGTAGCAAAACTAGCCAAA
>JAUMAI010000677.1:0-7987 GCA_032116775.1 Pirellula sp.
TTTTTAATTTCCAGTTGATTGCGGCACGACCAAGGTCGTCTCACCGCTAACGTCACGTAACGAACCAGGGCAAGCCAAGGACATTTCTTGCACCCCTGGAATCCCAGTTCGACGAATGAACTCTCGCAACATTTCAAACCGCAAGCAATCCGATACCGGCAGACCGCAAAATTGCGACGACGGCTTCGATACCTAAGGCCAATCGCAAAGCCCCGTCTTGGTTGACGTTTTCGGCCGCGACGAACCTCAATCGGATCTCCCCTCCAGGCCTGGGCTTATTTCCGGGCAAGGCCCGACCAGGGCTTAGACTGCTCACCTTCTCCCAACACAGCCTGCGTAACAGGCGTTTTTGGCAGCTTTTGTATCGCTCGCGTCAGAGAGCAACTTCCATGCCAAAACAACTAAAATGCCATATCTCACTGACAGCAAAGGAGTTACAGAATGGCCAGCCGCCTCAAATATGCCCCTCAAGTAGTAGAGCGGTGGGTAACCTGCCAGTTTGACAGCAACTCGCCAACGTGCCGAATTCGCTCAACCAGCCACTTCCGGCCGGGAGATTTCCAACGTCGGCGGCACTTCGGTGGAACTGGAATCCCCCCCCTGAGAAATCTCAAAGTGCCTGGGCAGAATGACCTGAAAGACGCTTCCGCGCCCCAACTGGCTCGATAGCCGAACTTCCCCACCGAGAATACGACAAAGCTCGCGGACAATAGATAGCCCCAAACCGGTTCCCGAATATTCCCGCGTCAGGCCATCACCCTGCATTACGGTTCTGCTTTGCCGAAACTTTTCGAAGATGACCTGCAGATCCTCCTCGGCAATCCCCACCCCCGTGTCAGCCACACTGAGGAAAAAACGTTCTCCCTCTAACGCGCCTGCAGTGACCGTAATTAAGCCACCCTCTGGAGTAAACTTGATCGCATTCGAAAGAAGGTTGGTCAAGATTTGCTGAATCTTTACCTGATCTTGCCAAACCTCGTTTAAACCGGGAAGCACTTCAACTTGCAGGTCAATATTTTTCTCTTCCGCCAAGCCGAGCACCGCATCGCACTGCGCTTGCACCAAGGAAGCCACCTGGAATTCGACGGGACGAACCTCCATCTTCCCAGCCTCGACCTTTGCCAAATCGAGAATGTCGTTGATCATCTCCAACAACGTTCGACCACTGCGTTGGATGTTGGCCGCATAACGCTTTTGCCTATCGTTAAGAGAATCAAAACCTTGCAAGACCTCACTGAACCCAATGATGCTATTCAGTGGTGTTCGTAACTCGTGACTCATGTTTGCCAAAAAATCGCTTTTGAGTCGATTGGCTTCATACAAATACAAGTTCGCCTGCGCCAGCTCATCGACCTTAAGGTCCAAGGCTTGGTTAAGACTCTTCAATTGATCCTGCGTCTCGGTTAAGTGGCGTAACATTCGATTGAATGCTTCACCTAACTCGTGAAACTCATCATCCGTGGCAATGTCCGCTCGCAAAGTACTGTTACCACTACTGATCTCTTCGCTGATTCCATGCAAGTAGGAGAGTGGCCTGATAACCAAGCGCCGCAAGATCCAATGCAAGACCAACAAGGTCACCGCCACAGTCATCATCCCCATCGCGATCATGACCGACAGCGTCCATGTCGTGGCAACTTGGGTTGAAGCGTAAGGTATCATCACCCGAACCACTCGAAATGGAGACTGCTCTGCGAGACTGAGAGAGGAATCTTCACCTGGCCGACCGACCTTTTCCTCTGAATCTAGCGCAGCCTGATTTGACTGTAGATCATTGCCAGTCAACAGTGGTTGCGAGCTTACCTCGGAAGAAACCTTTCCCTCTTTCAAAAACTCGATGGCCGAAGAATTGGAAAGCTTTTCTTTGGAACGTTCATCCTTGAGAGTTGCATCGCCAGATAACACCACAGGCGAAGCAGGCGCTTGCTCTGGCAGCTTTCCATGACAATCGAGACAAGCGGGCTCATGAAAGAAAACAGGATGGTAATAGATGTAATACCCTTCTCGTGGACCGCGTTCAATAAAAATAGGCTCAGCATTAGGATCTAATTTTTGTTCACGGGCCTCAGCCTCGATCGGAGTGCGAGCCGAGTCACTGGGCTCTAGCATCACTTTTTCGATTTCAAGCAAACGCTGCCGGTAACGACCCTGCAATTCCTCGAGTATTTCGCGTTCTTCTGAATCGGATGGCAGGGCCGCATTGGGAAGATCGAAGACAGCGTCATTTTCCAACATCAAGATCTGTGACTGGTAATCTTGATTCAACATGTATTTGCGCAACATCATCAACTGCCGTTGGCCTGCGGGCTCACCGACACTTATTCCGGGAATGCTGCTCTCACCTCGCCCAGCACCGAGACTCATCGCGGTCAAGTGACGCCAACCGACTGACGTGTTGGCAAAGTCTCGTGCCGCTTGCTGAGTCGTAGCCATAACCAACGACTCAGCCACCATTTGTACGCACCAAAAGGCGAGAAAAACGGAGGAGAGGAGCGCAAGGCTAAAATAAACCAAGCACTTTCGCTCCAAACTACGCGAGGCGCGAATCGGCCTCAGCTTCCCTACCATTCTGCCTCTCCCATCTCCCTAACCTCTCTCGGTTCACTGTACCGAATCTAAGCATCCTTAGTCGCTGAATGCGATGCGACAATCTGAGGACTACATAATCTTATCAACTTGCCTAATCGGCATTATCGATACACTCACACTCCAATTGGACCGCCTAAGTCTTACATTTTATGACAACTCAGTGGTACCACGCTATTCCGCAAGCGAAACTTCGAAAACTGGTTGTATGATTTTGACAGAATTGCTCGCATCTTCGGATCAACATCCTCGCTGATAGGACATCGACACTCACAGGGCTGGCCTCGCCAGAGAACAAACCAATTTCTTGCTCCTCACGTCGGTGACCAGTAGCATTAGCGCCAGAAACATCAGATTGTATCGCCTTTAACGAGACTTTGCCCCAGGAGATTATGGACCATGTCCAAACGCTTTTCCCACTGGCTTCGCTTATCGCTGGTGGCCATCCTGTGCATCAGCCTGTCGGTAAACACCGCTTTTGGTGGAAGATTTTTAGGACGATGCTTCCTGAAACGCTCGACCTGCGTTCCTGCGTCGGTTTGCCCACCTGCCGCTAGCGACGTTTCTGCCTGTGAAAGCCCAGCCCCAACTCCATGCTGTGGGGAATCCGAAATCGCTCCAACGGCCCCAGCCACCGAAGCTCCCACTCCAGCAACGGAACCTGCGCCAGCTCCGGCCGAAACAGACGCACCGATGCCCGCCGAGGCACCAGCCGCTGAGCCTGCCCCCGCTGAAGAACCGGCACCCGCTCCTGCTGAAGAGCCTGCACCAATGCCAGCTGAAGAACCGGCTGAAGCACCAAAACCTACAGAAGAGCCAGTTCCGGCTCCAGCAGAGGAACCTGCACCGATGCCAGCCGAAGAGCCCGCCCCTGCAGAAGAACCAAAACCTATGCCAGCGGAAGAACCTGCACCAGCACCTACTGACGAACCAGCACCTACTGACGAACCAGCACCTACTGACGAACCAGCACCTACTGACGAACCAGCACCTACTGACGAACCTGCACCGATGCCAGCCGAAGGAGATGATCTATTTGGCGAACCTGCGTCGGCTGAGCCAGAAATGAAGAAGGAAGAAGGAGATGACCTTTTTGGTGAGCCATCCCCAGCCCCTGCAGCAGATACCACTGCGCCGCCAGCCCCAACGGTCGATAACGAGGATCTTTTTGGCGTTCCAGCTCCTGTACCTGCAGAGCCTACCGCAGAGCAACCAAGCCCGGCCGCAAACAGCGCTGAGGATGATCTTTTCGGAACGCCCGAACCTGAAGTTACTGAACCTGAAACCAATGCGCCAGAGAAAAGCGGAACAGATAGCAGTGAACCAGCTGACGGCGCGAGCCAGAAAGAACAGGCTGATGATCCATTCAAAGATAGTTCTTATCGAAACTGGAAGGACAATACAGGAAATTACAAAGTCCATGCAAAACTGGTCGTTATCTATGGCGACAGCGTTCGCCTACTGAAAGACAATGGACGATATACGACAGTTCCGTTCAGCCGCCTAAGCGAGAACGATCGTCGCTATGTGGCAGCGGTCTTGGCCCAACTTTCCAGTGACACCAAGACCCAGTTAGTAGAGTTTAGCGGCCGCTAGAAACAGAGGCAGCTTCGCCTCTTGAGAAATGAAGCTCAGCGTTTTGCCGAGAGCTATAATGCCCGTCTTCTGCCAGACAGTAGACGGGCTTTTTGGTTATACTGCGAGCTCTGCGACAGAATTGGGAGCAATTTCATCGGCACAAGTTGGCACTTTATAAAACTCCTTTTTAATCGACCTCTGTTGATAGTCGAGGCAACACCCCGTCGTGACCACTGACAAATCATCTCGCAAATCATCTCGCAAATCATCTCGCGATAGCACTGCAGATCTACAAGCTGCTTGCACGCACCCACCCAGCTCGACCATTGCGATCGGTCATCCACACGTCCAACCCATACATTTAAGTGTTGTTTGGGAATGCGAAGATCCTGCCGCTGCCGATCAGCTACTGGCGAATCCAGGTAGTGGTTATGTTTATCGACGAGATGGACACCCCAATGCGACTTCATTAGCTCAACAATTAGTCGTCCTACACCAAACCGACCGAGCTGCCCTAACCGCTCAAGGCATGTCAGCTCTGGCCTTGGCCTTTCTTAGTCAACTAAACCCAGGCGACCACGTTGTCTTAGCCAGACAGCTTTATGGCAAGACCTTACGCTTGGTGGGACATGAACTGAAACGATGGGGAGTGACCTCTTCTCTAGTCGACATCAACGACTCAACAGCGATCCAGCAAGCCTGCCAGCACGATCGCTTCCGGATACTCGCTGTCGAAACCATCGCTAATCCCTGCTTAGAAGTCGCTGACATTTCTGCGTTAGCCAGCATCGCACACAACAACAATGGCTTGCTCTTGGTGGACAACACTTTTGCAACACCCATACTGTGCCAACCCATTAAACATGGGGCTGATTTGGTTATGGAGAGCTTAAGTAAATTTGTTTGTGGCCATGGAGACGCAATGCTCGGCTTACTATGTGGCAAAGCTGAACATTGGACCAACGTGGATGCACTGAGCAGTACATGGGGCTTGGCTAGTAGCCCGCTGGATTGCTGGCTCACACAACGTGGCGTGGCCACCCTACCCATTCGTTTGCAACAAGCATGTGAAAATGCCTCTAAACTCGCCACTTTCTTAGCTGGCCATGACAAAATTGCCTCGGTTCACTATCCAGGATTGCCCACTCATCCTCAACATGCACTCGCCAAGAGACTTTTTGATGATCGCTTCGGTCATATGCTCTCTTTTCGTACAAGCGGTGGTGCAGAAAACGCGACGAATCTGATGCAACATCTTAAAACGGTCGTTCCCTTTTGCCCCTCCCTCGGTGAGTGCCAGACGACATTTAGCCACCCAGCTTCAACCAGCCACCGCGGCTTATCGGCAGATGAAAAACATCGCTTAGGGATCGACGACTCCCTGCTGCGTCTATCGTGTGGAATTGAACCTGCGACTTGGCTGATTGAGCACTTTCAGGCCGCCCTCGCAAAACTCTGAGCTCCAGCGAATTCGAATCTACACGCTGAACTCCACAAAACCCTGAACTCCACAAAACCCTGAACTCCACAAAACCCTGAACTCCACAAAACCCTGAACTCCACAAAACCCTGAACTCCACAACCCCAAAGTCCCCGGGGCCTAGACTAACTCATCTGCCATTCCTAACTTACAGGTAACCGGTGTCGGCCTCAGCACGACTTGCCTTCACTAAACAATAGACCAGTGTCGATAATCAAATCGTTACTTCGTCGTAGCTCTCTGACCTGTAGCAATTTTTATTTCAACTTACGCATCGGAAAGTTTGATCGGTGACAACATCCTTCACCTCGCTCTCGAACAGCAATGCAGATAACTCGACAACGAACCATACTCGACCACTTTCAATAATTGGCTCAGGCAAAGTTGGGCGCACTCTAGCTCAGCGATTCGCAGCGCAAGGCTATACGGTCATCGTAGGTTCGAGACGGCCCAATGAAACAGCCAGCCTGCCAGAGCTTACCGGGCGGAATATTAAAGTCACGAGCCATGCTGAGGCGATCTCTTCCGCCCAGACTTGCTTCCTTGCCATTCCATGGAAAGAATGCATTCCTTTTGCCAAACAACATTCACCATGGCACAACAAAATCTTGATCGATTGCAGCAATCCGCTGAACAGCTCTTTTAATGGGCTAGAGCTTGGACACACGACGAGTGCTGCGGAGGAGATTGCTAAAGCTGCCACAGGTGCTAGAGTCATCAAAGCCCTCAATACAGCCAGCGTCGATACTATGCGCGATCCAATATTCAACGGCACAGCAGCCACAATGTTTTATTGTGGAGATGACGCCGAAGCGAAACGCATCGTGCATGACTTATTATCTGCATTAGGCTTCCAACCAATTGATTGTGGTCCGCTTGAGCAATCAAGAAACCTAGAGCCTTTGGCCATGCTTTACATTCACTTAGCTGTGCGGCGCGGCTTTGGTTCGCACTGCGCGTTCAATATTATGAAACGCTAATAAACAGCTAAATCATCAGCCAAAATGGTTCGCCTGCAAAAATGACATTATCTCTGCGTTAACAACCTCGGGCTTTTCCAGCGGTGCCATATGTCCCGCTTCCGAAACTTCGACAAATCTGGCTTGTGGTAATCTGTCCGCCATCCGCTTCATCTCTTTAGGAGGTGTGAGGATATCCTCAGAACCACATATCAACAGAATCGGCAATGAAAAGTTGCCTAATTCGTTTTGAAAATCATATCGACTCGCCATCGCTAACTGCAGCGAACTGATCGTCTGCGGGGCTGTCCCAAGAAGCATAGATCTCATCAATTCAACAGTTTCTGGCTGATGCTTATAAGTCTGCTCAGATATCAAGCGTAATAACATCGGCGACATGACCGACTCAGTTCCCTCAAGGAGAACATTCTTGGCCATTTGACGTCGCCCGTCCGCTGTTGCGACGCTGTCAGCCGCCGCTCTGGTATCGCACATGATGGCAGCCTGAAAACGGCCCGGGTTGCGACGGAGCATCTCCCAACCGATATAGCCCCCCATCGATAATCCAATGAAAACCGCTGGCTCTTGTCCCAGCAAACCATCGATGCGTTGCATGATTGCACCTGCAAGGCTTGGTATCGTCACGTCGGATTGAGGCAATGGACTCGATCCGCAACCAGGAACATCCAGTGTGATAACGCGATACTTCTCCGCAAGTTCATCCACTTGCTTGATCCACATTCGATGGTCTAAGGCAAAACCATGCACCATTATAATCGGCTTGCCATTTCCTTTGACAAAGGTTGCTATTTGGCTCGACAAAACAATATCTCTCTTTCCATGATGACACGTACGAACATGCGTCGCTGTCACAGCGTTAACTTTACTATCCAATGAACGAGCATCGATACGGTAAACAAAATGGCCAAACGCCCGACGAGAACTTCATCGATCAAACTCGGCCGATTTTTTACTAGACGCCCAAGGTTCCAGACAAATAACGGTATGCAAATCACCAGCAAGACAAACAAACTGGCGCCGACAGCATGCATTCGGAACGCAGCCTCGACCTCACCATGAGCCATATAAATGAAGGAACGAGTCAATCCACAACCGGGGCAATCCCAACCAAAAATTCGTCGCGTTTGACAAAGCTCAGGTAAAGGCCAACCGAATAAGATTACCAGGGCCTGCTGTTCCGATGGAACGGTCATTAACGCGGCCGTCATCAGCAAGAGCGCAGTAAGTACGAGAAAACAAAACTGTAACAGGACACGCCCATTCATGGCGTCTTTCCCGCTGCGCCTTTTTGTTGTTCCAAAGCAGCTTCAAATAGTTTCAACTGTCGCTTCATCGCTTGAGCATAGGGCTCCAACTGCACAGC
>JAUMAI010000677.1:7997-24220 GCA_032116775.1 Pirellula sp.
TATTTCACTGCACTATCCATCTCACCTGCAGCGTAATAACAACGCCCCAGCGTATCCAAGTAGCCTGGTGCATCAGGCTCGAGTTCCAAAGATCGCAAGCTGTAACGAATCGCTTGCTGGAAATCTCCCTCAGTGTTGCTGATGAGCCAAGCGTATTGATTGTTCATGGTGGCCAAGTCTTTGCGTGCGGTCGCTGCCCCAAGAACG
Source organism: Pirellula sp. (assembly GCA_032116775.1). GTDB lineage: Bacteria > Planctomycetota > Planctomycetia > Pirellulales > Pirellulaceae > JAFLCP01. Next base: position 8,205 of record JAUMAI010000677.1, read on the forward strand.
CCAGCACTCTCCATCTCTTGCTCTTTTTGATTGATCTGAGTTTGGAAATATTCTCCGCAGATTTTAATTCTCTGCAACACAGTTTTCTTCCACTCTTGGTCTCCATCCAAACGATACATTGCAATCAAGACGTCCGCGTTATCGGCATCGAGCTCATAGGCACGATTAAGCTTGATACGAGCTTGAACGATATCACCCTGGGCAGAGAGCGCAAGACCTTGATACAAATACGCCTGACCAATAATGGCCGCCGGATCATAAAACCCTGCTAGCTCTAGGTTGACCTGCAGTTGTTGGCGAAATGTTTCACCAGTTTTATCTAATTCATCCAGGACGGTTTTCCACAGCTCGCTAGACTCTTGATTACGTCCACCGTCATGTAACATTTCACCGAGAAAATATCGGGCTTTCAAACTGACAATATCAAGATTACGTGTATTTTCTATCGCCGCCCGATACTCACGCTCACTCCAATCAAACAACCCACGACCTTGCAAACCAAAGCCACGGTAAGTCCGAAAGTCTCGAGGATCACGGGTTGGCAACATTCCCGCTGATCGATTCTCAAACGCGGTTCTAGCGTACTCCTCGGCGTTCTCCTCTTGCTTACGCGCTCGAAAGCTCTCTGCCAAGCAATAGGTCAGCTCGGAAACCTTGGCAAACAATTGCTGATTTCCAGCCTGCATTTCTTCAACCAGTTCAGGGAAACCATTATCGATCACCCAATACGCAGCATCCCGCAGCCCCATCGGGTCATTGCCAGCTACACGAATAGCTCCTCGAGCCATCTGCAATGCATCTTCGCGTTGGCTCAGTTCATTGCTCCAGATCGATACCCATTGGTAAAGATTTTGTACAACTTCTGGAAACGTATCCTCAGAGCCTGCATCGAGCAGGGCATTCTCAGACTCAGCTATCCTCATCCAATCCTTGAGATCTCCAGGCGTTTCTTGGATTAGCTTGGCAAAAGTTCTAAGCCATTGAGCTCCAGCTCGGCGACTAAGTCCTACTTCGGTTTCAATCAACTTCACCAAAGTGTCCCGATCATCCAGCTCCAAATCCTTTCGCTTCTTCATCAGAAGCAAGGCAGCATATTTAGACAGACTGTTACCGGGCTCATACTTAGCAATTCTGCACAAAGGCTCCCAACCTTCACGGCGGGGTAGGGCGGCTAAACGATCCATCAGGGCCTTGCGCTGCGCTGAGGAACGCATGTCGTAATTGCGCAAGATCTCTTTAACCTGAGGAGGATCAGTTTCATTCGCCCATTCCACTTGGGCACTATTGATCAAATATCTTGCAGATGCCGCGACTTCTGGATCTGGATGACGGAAAGCTTCTTGCAAAGCCTCGAATGCATCCAAACCCAAAATTTCTAATTCCATTTGGGCGCGTCGTCGCGAGGCAAAATTATCTGAGCCCAGCATGTCGATCAGAGCTTGTATCTCTTGTTGCCTCTTCTCATGAGTTGCGGCTATCGAAGCCTCAGTGCTATGGTCTTCCGAAGCCGCTGCGGAACCGCTTTGAGCAAAAAGAGAACCGCTAGATACGAAACCGTATCGCGGTAATTGAGCTTCCCAATCACCAACCAATGTCAAAAGAAACAGAGAAATCCATTTAACGTTTCGAAACACGGTTACCTATCCTTACTGATCACCCCAAAGGTGACTGGGCAAATGAAGTGGGATATCCTCTTCGCCGCTTTTTATCACAGACTCTAATCTGGAAAAACTACATGCTTCCCTTAGGTCGCCGCTGCAGAGCCTTAAATTAGGTCCTGAATGTCGGTCGAAATCCCGCGGAACTCCTAATTTTCCCTTCTAGAATACCCCCGAAATCGCCCTCGGGACAATAGAAAGCCTAGAATATTATAGGCGACTTACGTAACTCGAGGTTCTTGGTAGGCAGGACAAGTCAATGAACCAGCCAGCTCACGAATTTCAATGGACAAAGCATCCGGAAGCTACCGCAATTGTGAACCAAGCGTTGACCGAGGCGGTCCATTCGTCTCCCTGGTTGGTGGCGTTTCAGGCCAATTTGCTATCCGCCACCGGAACCAGGTTGTTCGATTGGCTCGACAGAATCACTGTTAGTTCCCCCCCGGCAGAGCTTCAAAAGCTTGGGTTTTTGCCGCTGCAAATCCCTTCAAATCTGCCTACTGATCCGGTGATTTGGCGTCATTCAGCGGCCAAGCTGCCAGACGTTCTTTCCGCCTCACAACAGCCTCCTTCGGATAAGTCGTTGGTGGCCATTAAGGTCGAGTCAATCATTGACTTTCTGGTTTCCCACCAACTGAATGACCGCGATTGCTTAATCGTGGGCGAGCCAGGCTCGGCCATGAGACGCGTGCGACTGGAGAATGGAGGTACTTGGGAACTCTGGGCTGTAGAGCGTTTTGGAGGCTGGCATTGGAATCCTCTTCCTCCACCTAATCTTGCAGAGACTCTTTCCGTTTCCCAGTCATTTCGCTGCCGACCGCGCGATTGCGGTGATGATGAAGCAGGTTTTGATTTACTAACCGACCGAGTACAACAAGCGATTCAACGGGTCGGTGTCGAGCGCGCCTGTGTCGAATTCTTTGCTGCGGAACGAGCTTTTTGGCAAGGTCGTAATCTGGCTGGGCGTTTGCAGTACATGCGACAACAGCAACTCGGGCTCGGTTGGGCCAACCATGACCATCACACCTATCGAAGTAGTCGTCACTGTTTCCATCGCCTGATCGCCGTGATGGAATTGCTTGGCCTGGAATGTCGGGAACGCTTCTATGCTGGTCGCGAAGCAGGCTGGGGTGCGCAAGTTATGGAACAACCACATACTGGCATCGTCGTATTTGCAGATGTTGATCTAGGTCCAGAAGAAATCGTTCGCGACTTCGCTCATGAATCACTCCCCGCGCGCGATAAACTTGGAACTGTCGGTCTCTGGTGCGCGCTCCATGGTGAAGCGATTCTGCAAGCCGGCATGCACCACCTGGAATGCCAATTCGACTTCGAGGCCGCTCGTCGTCAACTCGCTGAGCTTGGTACTGCCAGCATGAATCCATTCACCGACCTTCCACATCTAAGGCAATCTTTCACCGTCGGTGAACGCTGGAAAGTCAGCGACACAAGATTGATCCGTGCTTTGAATCATGGCTGGATTACCTCCTCTCAGGCAGACGCTTTCCGCCGCGACGGGGCGATTGGTTCGCACATGGAAGTCTTGCAGCGTAACGACGGCTTCAAAGGGTTTAATCCCAAAGGTATCAGCGACATTATTTTGGAAACGGACCCGCGCTCTCAAGGCTCGTCGACCTAACGGCCGTCGGCTACGCGAATCTTTGTAGTTGTATCTTCCATTAAGCCTATTTTCTTCGGAACTCGAACTTAGAAGTTTCAATCGCCGATAACTTCTTGACTTCCGATGCCAAACAATGGAAAGATAACTAGAGATGACTTAGCGTAAGCTAAAGGAGAATACTTAATTAGCCCCGAGCGAAAAAATCGACCTAGACTTCAATATCGAGAATATTTTTTGATACTGGCGAGCGTATCTATTTTCTTGATAACGTTTTGGTTTGAAGGAAAATTGAACTTACCGCGGGTGTAACTCAGTTGGCAGAGTGATAGCTTCCCAAGCTATATGTCGTGGGTTCGAATCCCATCACCCGCTTTTTTGAAGCGCCCCCATTCTCGATTTGCGTCTGCCTCGGCCCCTCGCCCCCGTTGATGCGGCAACTGGCAAGAAGTTCCCGTTAAGCGCATCTTACCCGGTGTCCGATTTGGCAACTTCGGCTCTGGCATTGGATTTCCGTTGGGGAGTCATTTGCCGGGACAATCTTACCATGAGAATAAAGAACAGTAGCTCAGCCCTTTTAACCTTAAGAGCAGTTAGCCCGTATGAGGCTCGTCCGGAAAATTGTCTTCTCTGTGAAAGCTGCTGCAGGCGTATCGATTTTCTGGCGTTTGAAGACTGAAACCGGACCTCTATAACTAAAGAATCGAGTCTCGATCACCTTGGAGGTAACATCGCCTCCCCAAGTGGGCTACAATGTGGCGGTCAACCTGGCCCCGGCCAGTGGAATGCAATCGCGGAAGCCCGACTTAGATTAGAGTCAGTAGACAAGGTTCAGTTGTGGAATCAGCCAATTTAACAGACAAACCTCGCTTGAGTCTTCATTGGAAGATCTTGATCGGGCTTATCATCGGAGCTACCGCAGGGTTGCTTTCCAACGCATTTCTTGATCCAGCGACACGAAGTTGGATTTCTTTTTTTGCTGAAATCAGCGGGCAGATTTTTCTTCGTCTGATATTCATGGCTGTCGTGCCACTGGTGTTTTGTGCCCTCACCCTGGGAGTTGCTGGTATAGGCGACACCCGCAAACTGGGAAGAATGGGGCTACAGACACTGCTGATCACCATCGTTTTTTCAACCAGTGCGGTCTTCATAGGACTCACCTTGGCTAATTTGATCAAACCGGGAGATCAAATCACGGCCTCAGCGAAAGAGGAACTCAAGGAAAAATACGCCGCGGATGCGGACAAGACGAAGACTCAAGCCTCTAAGGCCAAAAGCATTAAGGATGCATTGCTCGATGTGATCCCGCGTAATCCATTACAGGAAGCGGTAGGCTCACTGGATGGCAGCTCACCGGGGAGCGGCATGTTAGGAGTGATGTTTTTTTCCATTTGCTTGGGAATAGCCCTGACAGCAACTAGCCATAGCAGCGGCCCGGCACTGCAAGTCATGGAAGGGTTTTATGAAGCCTTGATGGCGATCATTCGTTTTGCGATGCGATTAGCCCCATTTGGTGTAGCAGGCTTGGCGTTCACTATGACCTCCGCCTTAGGCTTGGGGATAATCAAAGCGTTATTGCTGTATGTGGTCGTCGTGATTGGTGGCTTGGCTCTGCAAATGTTTGGCGTGTATTCACTCGCTTTGTTTTTGTTGGCCAAGCGTTCTCCCGCTAAATTCTTTTCCTCGATATCAGAAGTGCTCCTAACTGCCTTTGCAACTTCATCCAGTAACGTCACCCTTCCAACCTCCTTGCGAGTCACAGAGGAGCAACTCAAATTAGACCCCGGAGTTTCTAAATTTGTATTAACGGTTGGGTCGACTGCAAACCAAAACGGAACGGCACTCTATGAAGGGATTACTGTTCTCTTTATAGCGCAGGTTTTCGGCGTGGAACTATCTCTGTCGCAGCAATTGGCGGTCGTTGCCATGGCAACTTTAGCCGGTATTGGAACTGCAGGTATCCCGGGTGGTTCGCTTCCTTTGGTCGTCTTAGTATTGCAAACGATCGGACTCCCGGCAGAAGGAATCGGCATTATTATGGGAGTCGATCGACTTCTAGATATGTCGCGCACGACAGTTAATGTCGCTGGAGACATTGCAGCAGCCACGGTCGTCGATCGTTGGCAAGCAACTAGTAGTAACTCAACTGCAGTTGCGAGTTAGGCAGGATCTTTTTCGAGCGTTTGCGAATCGAGTGCGGGTTCTTGCGCAGTAATGGTTTTGGCTTTACTGCGCCGCGATTGATAATAGAAATTTTCTACGGCAAACATCAGCAGCGCTACCCAAACCATCGAGAAGCCGATCGCTCGTTGGTTGCTAAAAGGCTCTTCATAAACCAATACACCCAGCGTGAACTGCAAGCTTGGGGCGATGTATTGAAATAGTCCGACGAGAACCAATGGAATTCGCTGAGCTGCAGCCGCGAATAGAATCAGTGGAATCGTCGTAATCACACCGGTCCCCGCTAACAACATCCATTCACTCCAAGAATCACCCCCAACATCTTGCCCTTGCACGTTGGCTGTCCAGCAGAGAAATGTTACGGCAGGCACCAGAAGAATGATCGTTTCCAAACTCAGCCCTAAAATGGCATTGAGCGGAGCGATCTTCTTGACCACCCCATACATACCAAAGGTGATGGCCAGTATTAAAGCGATCCAGGGAATCGTGCCATAGAGTGACGCAAGATAGGCAACACCTAAAGTTGCCAAGGCGAGAGCGGGCCACTGTAATTTTCGCAATCGCTCTCCGAACAAACAAAACCCGAAAACAACATTGAGCAGAGGATTGATAAAGTACCCGAGACTAGTTTCGACAATGAACTTATTGTTAACAGCCCAAACAAACGTGAGCCAATTGCTGGCGATGAGCACTGCGGCTAACGAATAAAGGGCCAATAATTTGGGAGTGCGTAGGGAATTCCACAACGCCCCTAACTGTCCGGTCAATCCAAGAATCAGAACCAACACCGCGCAGGACCAAAGCACGCGATGACAAAGCAAAATCGGAGCCGGTGTCGTATCGAGGAACTTCCAATAAATTGGAAATAAGCCCCAACATATATACGCGCCCAAGGCACTCCAAATGCCGACTGTCGACAAGCGCTCGTGGGCTCTTTCCGATTGAGTCATGGGCTTGAAACTTCAGCTAGCTGAGTTAGGCGTGGGTGACAAACCTAGTGCGATTATTGTCAACCGTTAACAAATGGCACGGCTAAGGTTTGGCAAGAGGCGTAAGTTGATCGGAATTACCTGATTTGGACAAGGGTGGCGAGCGAGGTGATATCTGGCCGAAATAGAGAATAGGATCCCTGTCCGACGTGCCAGCGGAGCTGAAAGTGGCGTTGGCTAACTTCGGTTTCCTGAACCGGTTGCACTCATCTCCTGTTACCCAGGCGATACCAAGCGTATACTTTACCGAGGATAGGGAGAGGACCGTACTTTTTGGATGAACCGAACCCATGACCACCAGCCAGCCAACGATACCGTTATCGAAGTCCAAGCCCCCCTATTTTGTAGGAATCGATGTCGGTGGTACGAATATAAAAATTGGACTAGTCGACGACCTGGGACGCACCCTAGGTTTTTCAGAAATCGAAACTCGGGAGCCCGAAGGACCGCAAGCTGCCGTCATTCGCATGGCGGAGACGTGTAAACAGCTCTGTCAGCAAGCAGGACTCGATTTGGGCGAAATCGCTCGCATCGGCCTAGGGACACCCGGTAGCATGGATATCGCTCGCGGCTGGCTAATCGAACCTCCCAATCATCCTCACTGGCACCATTTTGCGATTCGCCAAGCCTTGGAAGAGGCCACGGGGCGAAAGGTGTCCTTTATCAACGATGCCAACGCTGCTGCTTTTGGCGAGTTTTGGGTCGGTACAGGCGAAAAACATGACAGCATGATTCTGCTAACGCTCGGAACGGGAGTTGGTGGTGGAATCATCGTCGATGGGCACTTAATTAATGGGGTCAATAGCTTCGGTAGCGAATGCGGTCACGTCATCGTCGACAGTTCACCGACCGCTCGGCTCTGCGTTTGGGGAGGTGGTCGCGGGCATCTAGAAGCGTATGCCAGCGCTAGTGCAGTGGCAGCTCGCACCGAGGAAGGGTTGCGGGCTGGCCGGCAGAGTTTCCTACAGAAACTGCTGCAACAAGGGGAAAAAGTAACGTCACGACGCGTTTACGAAGCAGCAGAGCAGGGGGACCTTTTCGCTCTAGAGATTATCGATAGCACCGCCGACTATTTGGCAATTGGCATCACGACCATGGTGCACATCGTCGATCCTGGCTTGGTCGTATTGGGTGGAGCGATGAATTTTGGGGGGAACCAATCTGCGGTGGGGCAGCGTTTTTTGGATCGGATCCGCAGCGAATTCGCAGCTTTAACATTTTCGAATGTGGCTGCAGGAACCACAATTGATTTTGCCACCCTGGGAGGCGACGCAGGCTATCTCGGCGCCGCCGGCACAGCTCGGGTTGACGATCAAAAGTCAACGAAGACTTAACATTGAGACTAGAATAACAACACACAACTGGTAACCACCGGTATTCAGACTGTTAACGGATAACAATTAATTTATGAGCGGAACTGACGTTTCGAAGATTCGCAATTTTTGCATCATCGCCCATATCGATCATGGTAAGAGTACGCTCGCTGATCGTTTGCTGGAACTCACGGGCACAGTTTCCAAGCGCGAACTCAAAGCGCAAATGCTCGATGATATGGAACTGGAGCGAGAGCGTGGTATCACCATCAAAGCTCGCGCCGTTGCCTTATCCACCGAGTTGGATGGTCAGAGATATGAATTGAATCTGATCGACACGCCCGGCCACGTTGATTTTCATTACGAAGTGTCCCGTTCGCTTTCCTGCTGCGAAGGTGCCTTGCTATTGGTCGACGCCTTCCAAGGAGTGGAAGCGCAAACTGTCGCGAATGCGTATGCAGCCATGGACCACGACCTAAAGATCATTCCCGTAATCAACAAGATCGACTTGGTTCATGCTCGGGTCGATGAAGTACTCGAGGAAATGAATCAGGTGCTCGGCATTGATCCTGAGGACGTGGTCAAAGTTAGCGGCAAAACAGGCATTGGAGTCGACGGTTTGATAAGAGCGATTATCGAACGCGTTCCACCGCCAACAGGCGACAGGTCTAAACCACTGCAGGCGATGGTTTTCGATTCTCACTACGACGACTATCGCGGCGCGATCACCTATGTGCGTTTTATGCAAGGCAAAGTACAGAAAGGCCAGAAGGTTCGCTTCCTTCGAGCTGGCGTGACACATGAGGCTTTAGAAATTGGCCAGTTCGCACCCAACCGAAAACCGGTTAATGAACTATCAGCCGGTCAGGTAGGCTACCTGATTTGCAATATCAAGTCACTCAGCGACGTACACATCGGCGATACGGTAACAATACCTGGCGATCACGGTGCCCCCGCCCTGGAAGGTTACCAAGAGCCGAAACGAATGGTTTATTGCGGTCTTTATCCCAGCGATGGCCAAGACTTCACCGAACTACGTGATGCATTGGAACGCTTGAGCATCAACGACCCGAGTTTCGAATTCGCTCCGGAAACCAGCGAAGCTTTAGGCTTCGGCTTCCGATGTGGTTTCTTGGGCTTGCTGCATATGGAAATTATTCAGCAGCGTTTAGAAACCGAGTGCGACATCGACTTGGTTCAAACGGCTCCGAACGTCACGTATGAAATTATTACGCGAAATGGGGAAAAGCTCATCATTCACCGCCCGCAGGAGGTGCCCGATTCAGGAGATATCGAGGAGTTTCTGCAACCGATTGTTCGAGTGAACTTCGTAGTCCCCAACGATTACATCGGTGTGGTAATGAAGCTTTGCCAAGACCGGCGTGGAGTTCAGCGTAGCAACGAAGTGCTATCGACAACCCGCACGATGCTTTCTTACGAACTCCCTCTCGCTGAAGTTATCTACGACTTACACGACAAGCTCAAAAGTGCCACTCGTGGCTATGGAACGATGGACTACGAGGTTATTGGGACTGCTCCGGCTGATTTAGTCCGTATGGATATTTTGGTCAATGGCAAACGAGTGGATGCACTGAGCATTATTTGCGATCGACGAGATGCCGAACGTCGCGGAAGAGCCGTCGTAAAGAAACTCAAGAGTGAGATCGATCGACACATGTTCGAGGTCGCGGTCCAGGCAGCCATCGGCTCGCGCGTGATTGCTCGCGAAACCGTTTCTGCGTTGAGAAAGAACGTGACCGCCAAGTGCTACGGTGGTGACATCACCCGCAAACGCAAACTGTGGGCAAAGCAGAAAGAAGGTAAGAAGCGCATGAAGTCGATCGGCTCGGTCGACATCCCACAAAAGGCTTTCATGGCCGTATTGGAGTCCGGCAACGAGTAAAGCCGAGTTGCCTCGGCCTATGCTTAAGGGACTCTGGCAAGCGCTGAGTCCTCACAAGCTATGAGCCTAAAGCTGCTGGTTTTTGAATCTCAACAATCACCTTTACCAAAGCTCCAAACTTACCAAACTCTATCTAATACCCAAAAGCCTCGTTGTGCATGAACAGCAACGAGGCTTTTATTTTGTATACGGTATCAAAACCGTAGCCTAGTTATGCGCCAGTTGTGGCGTTGGTTCGGCTGGCATATCCACTGGACTCTCTTCGTCATGCTTCAGGGCCTTGGTGGGATCGAAACCAAAGAACTCAAGCACGATGCAGTAGAAGAGATAGAGCACAGGCACTTGAATTAACACAAGCACAGTCGTCAACGCTAAGCCAAAGGCCAAACTAGCAGCCATCGGAATCAAGAATTGAGCCTGGAATGAGGTTTCCATAATCATTGGTGCCAGACCGGCGATCGTTGTCACGCTGGTCAAAAATACTGGCCTCATGCGGCGTCGGCCTGCATCAGCCAGAGCCGTGCGCAGTGGCTCTCCCGATCGCACTCGGGAGTTTACAAAATCCACCAGCACAATCGAGTCATTCACCACCACCCCTGCCAGCGCTACCATCCCAAAGATGCTGAAGAGGGTGATCGGAATACCAAGCAACCAATGTCCCCAAATGGCTCCTACAAATCCAAAGGGAATGATCAACATAATGATGAATGGCTGGAAGTATGAATTAAACTCAATGACCAGCAGTACATAAATCGCTAGCATCGCCACCACTAATCCGATTCCCAAACTTCCGACTGATTCTTGGCTTTGCTGCTGCTGACCTTCCCAATCAACTTCGAGCGTTGAGAACTTCTGCTGCAACTCGGGCAAGGTGGTTGCTTTTAAGGCCGCGATCACCTGTGCTGCGTTAGCTCGTGACTCATCTACATCGGCGGTCACTGCAATCGACCGTTTCTGATTTAGACGATTGATTTCCGAGTAACCGCGCTGCACCTTAATCTCTGCCAATTCGGTGATAGGTACTTCAACTCCATCTTGTCCACGCACGCGAATCTCTTTGAAGTCAGCTAAAGAACGGCGTTGATCCAACGGATAACGAACCATTAGCTTGACTTCGTGGCGGCCGCGTTGCAGACGCATGACCTCAGCACCGTAGTACGCATTGCGTACTGTCTCAGCCAAATCCAAAGGGGTGATCCCCATCGCGATAGCGCGATCCTTCACCCGGAATTGGAATTCCATTTTTCCAGGTGTTGCATCGTCTCGGATATCAAACACTCCGGCGAAGGTAGCCAGCTTAGCTTTGCATGCCTCAACCGCTTGATCGAGTTCGGCCTGATTCTCCGCTGGTGCCAGCAGTTTGAATTCGATCGCCTTCCCCCCGGGCCCAATATTGACTGAGTCGAAAGTAATTCGCTCAGATCCAGGAAAGTCTCCAGCTTCTTGACGCCACATGTTGAGTATTTCTGTGCTGGAAACGTTTCGCTTTCCAGCGTCAACCAATTCGACGTAGACCTGGCCAACGTGGCTACCTGATGAATTATCGGTTGACCCCAAAGCACCTTCACCGGTGACTTGCCCCACTTGCCGGAAGGTCAACAAAACGGGACCGAGACTGGCCTCAGTTTCTGCCGCATTGGCATTGCTGGAGACCGGCTTGACCTTCAACACATCCGCTCCCAGTTTGGCACCCACTCGCTGAATTGCTGCCTCCATGCGTTGCGTTGAATCATTAGCCACCGCCATCGGCGTTCCATCGGGATAAACAATTTTGGCGACTAAATTATTTCCATCGCCCTTGGGAAAAATCACGAAAGGTATTTTGCCCGAGCGAACCATTCCCGCAGTAAGCACCAGTAAAGCGATCGCGCAGGCGGGTGCCACCAAAGGATATCGCAAACAAAACTTTAAGATCGGCCGATAGACATAATCACCGATCCATTCCAATCCCGCCCCAAACACTCGACTGGTAGCATCTACCACGCGGCCCATTGGAGCGAATAGCATCAGGGGATAGCTAATGAGCTTACCCAATAAGGAAGGCTTGCCTTCTCCGGAGTGAGCCAAATGATTCGGCAACGAAAAAGTCGATTCAACGAGAGAAACTACCAACATCGCAATCACCGCCAGCGGCATGACAGCGATAAACTTTCCCATCACCCCGGTCACATAAAAGAGTGGTATGAAAGTGATGATTGTTGTCGCCACGCTAGAAATCACCGACGTAATCACTTCGGATGCCCCATCCACCGCGGCTTGGTAAGGCGACTTACCCATCATCCTATGCGCGTAAATATTCTCACCGATCACAATCGCATCATCGACCACAATTCCGAGGGCCATCAGAAAAGCAAACATACTCAGCATGTTGAGTGTTTGGCCAAATATCATCAATACGATTCCCGCTCCTAAAATACTGACAGGAATACCGAGCGCAACCCAGAATGCTAACTTACGTTCTAGGAAGAGCGTCAGTACCACAAACACCAAGATCAAACTTTGTAAACCGTTATCTCGTAATAAGCGAATTCGGTCGCGCACATCGATACTTGTGTCGCCCCAAACCTTCAGGGAGTAACCACCAGGAAGTTGAGCGGTCTCAACATAGCCATGAACCGCATCGGCAATCGCTAACAAATCTTCTTCTGAAGTTTTATCAACACTGATAACCAATGCAGGTTTTCCATTCACTTCATTGACAGCCGACTGATCTTCGAAGTCGTCGCGAACTTCTCCCAAGTCATCAATCGTAAGAACAACTCCACCAGGTCGAGTGATTAGCGGTAGCTTGCGAATTTCCTCACCAAATTCCCGCTTGTTATTACCTCGCAACAAAATTTCCTGGCCTTCAGCCTTGAGTTGACCACCAGGCACTTCTACGTTTTCGCGACGCAATATCTGCGCGACCTGTGACAAGCTTAAACCGTAAGTGCGCAGCGTGTCTTCGGGAATCTCTACGTCGATTTGATACGGCTTGGCTCCGAGGATGTTGGCTTGCGAAATTTGGGGCAACTCCAAGATTTCATCTCGAACTCGCTCCGTCACCTCGCGCAACTTCCATTCCGCATCTTTTTGATCAGACTCTGAGCCGATTACAGCCACACGAATTGCAGGCTCGCGGAACGTGACTTGTTGCACTTGCGGTTTTTCGCTGCTGACTGGAAAACTTGGAATACGATCAACCGCCGAACGGATATCGTTGATGACTTTCTGCGGATCGCTGACGTTACTCTTCATTTCCGCAATGGTGTACCCAGCGCCTTCTCGTGCGATACTCACTACTTGCTTTAAACCGTCAACCGAGCGAATTGCTTCCTCGATTTTTTGGCAGATCCCTTTCTCGACTTCCTCTGGCGAAGCCCCCGGATAAACCACAGTTACCAGGGCGACTTCCAATTTGAATTCCGGGAAAGTCTCACGTCGCATCGTCATAAAACTGCCGACGCCCACAGCCATCACTGCTAGCAGGATCATGTTTACGCCAGGAGTGTTCCTGACAGCCCATTCAATATAAGAACGCATAGTTGCGCAAATCCCACAAAATATCTGTTAGGTTACTTGATCCGTAAAAGCCGCTTTAAGTTTTTACCTTACAGGGCGATGACAAGTTATTGACTCAAACCTACCGTCACCGCTTCAGTTTCTATTGACTTACGAGGCGTCACTAGGAACAGGGTTACCGACCGTATTGACGCCAGGAGAAATCGCAGCGGGGGTGTTAGGTGAACTTTCAGCAGCCGGCACTGATCCTCCAAAGCTTTTCGAGTAAACTCGAACCGCATCACTTCCATCGCCTTTAACCGAAGCCATCGGCGTGACCACAACCCAGTCACCCGCCTTGAACTCTTCCCCGATTTTTTCACAAACCCAGTAAGTTTTTTCCTCGATGCCAGGCTCCTCGGACTTGATCGCGAAGGGCCGAACAACTTGCAGATTATCTATCACTAACATCCGTCCAGCCGACCATTCTTGAGGCTTAAAGTCTGTTGCTGGCTCTGTTGCGATCTTGGTTTCGCTACTGATCTTCGAATCCGCTCCTGCCGCCGTACTGCCGGTATCAGCAGGTTGCTTGGTGGCATCAACAGATTTCAAAACCTCTTCTGTCTGTTGAAACAACCACACCACGTTGCCTGGCTTGACCGCCATTTTGGGAACCAACAACAGAGGCGTTCGCGGTTTGGTGTGCACCTTTAATTCTACGAACATGCCGCGAACCAAAGCGGGTGGTCCACTGACTCGATCATCCACCTGCAACTTGCCGTCGATTTTATATTCGTAAGGTTTATCAACTCGCACTCGACAAGGAACGGTGCGGCTTTGTGGGTCGATACCACTTCCCTCATATCGACTCAACACACCTTCCCATGCATAGGTTCGTTGCTCGCGTCCTGCTACTTGAAATTCAACTGTTACCGGTGTGGCTGGTAGTGCATATCGGCCCGCCATGACTGCTGACTCATCCACGCCATTCCCACCCTCAGTAGCACCTTTCTGATCTAAAACCCAATACAATTGATCCATACGCAAACTGCAGCTTACCTCAACATTGCTGGTATCCTCGACGGTTGCCAGCGTGCTGCCGCGTTGCACAAATGAATCGCTTTCGACCAGGTCGCTAACGATAACACCATCCACCGGTGATTTAATTTCACAGCGTGACAAATCAAGCTGAGCTTTTCTTAATTGAGTCTCAGCAAGTTTTTCAGCTGCTTCCAATCTAACACGTCGTTTCTGAGTTAAATCCAATTGATTCTGAAAAGCGACTTGCTGATTCACACTCACGAGCCGAGCTCGGCGAGCATTATCCAGCTCCGTGTCGCTCACAAAGCCATCTGGCAACTGTTGTAGTCGCGTCAATTCTGCATCATGGAGCACCAATTCCTCATTGATCACATCGAGGGATTTCTGAATGTTGACCAGTTCCTGCTCTAGCTCTCGTAAACTGGCATAATCTTGCTCAAGCATCTTAGCCAAGCGTTGTACCTCAAGTTCGTAATCTTGCGGATCAACGCGAAAGAGAATCTGTCCTTTGGTGACATAGCGTCCTTGTCGACAATTCGGGTCTTTGTAAACAATGCGGCCCGTAACTTCGGCGCCGATGCTTAATTCCCGAAACGGAACGACGTTGCCTTGGACATCGATGTCCAGCGATTGTTTTTCAACATCAAAACTCTCGACGCGTTCCACTTCAGCCTCGGGCAACGCCTTCATCCGTGAGGCTAAATCGCTACCTTGCAAACCTTTCTGTTCGGGTTCGGCTTTGCCTAAAAAAACAAAAGCCATAACACCACCCGCCACAAGACCTACTGGCAGCAATACTCCCAACACCGCGTCACGTAACAAAGACGGTCCAGACATAAAAACTGACTAACCTCATCAAATCCCGGAAGGATCTACAATTGCTCTATGCTGAAATGAATCTAGGTAATGAACAACGCAAAAGCTCATCCATATCGGCCGTACAATCTTTTCCTAAGATGGCGCACATGCCAGCTGCTATACGCAGCGATAATTCGCGAATCCTGCCTTGCAATTCGACCGGCGAAGAAAACGGTCCAAGCTCAGGAGTCAAAAAATCTATGAGCGGACCAGCGGTTCGAAACAAGATGCATTGCCCCACCACAAAATGACAAGCAAATGCCTTGTCTTTCGCACTGGCCTGAGGAGCCATCAAGTCGACGATACCAGCCAAATATTCGAACTGCGGGCGGACAACTTGCTCCAGCAAAGGTCGCCCAGCACTCGATGGTTGCAGAATCTCCCGCAACAGCAACCGACCTTCCCAACTGGTTGGATCGCTGACCAAGAAGCGACCCAAGATGCCATCGAGATAGACAACCAAACGAGCCGGCAGTGGCAGACCATCATCGATAGCAGGGAGCGGAAACAAAGCTTCTCGTTGTCGGCGTGCTTCGTCTAAACAAACCTCGTACAGCTTCCGCTTATCGCCAAAATGGTAGTTAACACTCGCGACGTTCGTACGAGCATTTTGGCAGATCTCGCGGACAGTAGCCGCCTCATAACCGCGATCGGCAAAAACCTCGCCAGCCGCTGAGATGATTCTTTTTCGAGTCGTTTCCGCGATCGCTTCGCTCATTCCTGATTCTCTGCCGAAAGGGCTGCCCTAGTGGATCCTCAGGCTACGGCCACTGCCTGCCAGGGAAACCTCAGCTTCCGCCCCTGTTTGCCCCTAACACCCGCTTGCCCCTAACCCCTGTTTCAAACAAGTGTTTAAAACATTGCGGTGGAACGGAAGAGGGTAGGGGTGGCCTTGGCGGCATAATTCCCGAAATACCACCACTAGGTGATAAGCTTGTCGTAGCATTGTTGATGGGCGTCAACCATCGCCCGTAC
>JAUMAI010000678.1:0-5798 GCA_032116775.1 Pirellula sp.
CTATCCGCAATGAATTAATAATTAGACGATTGATGGCAGAGGATGGACCTATCGTCATTGTTCCGAAGAGCGAAATGCGAGGCCCAATAATTGAGCAAATCAGCGAAAAGGTCTCTCCCAATCTGAATTCGCTGGGCATTATGCTCCCCACGACTCTTCTGCATGAAGAATTAATAGAGGCGTGTGGTCCTTTGGTAGTGACGAGCGCGAATCGTCACGGAGAGCCAATCATCGCAGAGCATAGTGAGCTTGAAATACTCCGTAATGAGAATGCTCATGTAGGTTTAGCGTTAATCGATCACAATCGACCGATAGTGAATCGAATAGATGACTCGGTGTTGAATTACCAAGATGGTCGTTTTTCTACAATTCGACCAGGTCGAGGAATTGCTCCTAAAGTGTGGGATCTGAGGGAGTTAGGCTTCGAGTCCGCGTTCAATAAAAGCTATCCACATGTTCTGGCAGTTGGTGGTGAGCAGAAAGTTGCCCTAGCATGGTGCAACGGTCAGCAATTAATTATGGGTCCATTTATCGGCGATATCGATACGATGCCGATGCGGAATTATTTCGATGAATATGCACAAAGAATTTGTCAACTTTATCGTTTAAAGCCAGCTGCTGTCGTACATGATTTGCATCCAGATTTCTACACATCTCGCTGGGTTGCGGAACTAACGTCCAAAGAAGGTGTAGCTGAGATAGCTGTGCAGCATCATTACGCCCATCTTTTGTCAGCGCTTGTCGAACCACGATGGCTCAAGCGTAAAGTACTAGGTTTTGTATGGGATGGAACAGGCTTGGGGGATGATGGAGTTGTCTGGGGTGGTGAATGTTTTATAGCGGATCGATCACACTACCAGCGAGCGGTGTCGTTATTGCCCTTTGTTCTTCCGGGTGGTGAGGCTGCGATTCGTGAGCCTTGGCGAGTTGCCTATGCCTTGTTGCGATTGTCGGCATGCGACAACCATTTTGAGCGATTCGGACAACTGCCAGTAAAAGCGATTGATACGATGTTGCGTAACGACTTACAGGCGACCAAGACGAGTAGTATGGGGCGTTTGTTTGATGGTGTTGCAGCCTTAATACTTGACCAGTCACTCAGCCACTCCCCAGCAACCTATGAGGGCGAGTTTGCCCAGATACTCGAAGAAATTTGCGATCGAGATGAGAATGGCTGCTATGACATGCCAGTGGTGCAAGTGAATGATCCGTTGGGAGAAGGATGTTTGCAACTCGATTGGCGTTGCATGATTCGGCAGATCGTAAAAGAGCAAGCCGTGGGAATGGCCAAGGCAAAAATGGCGATGAAATTTCATCGTACCCTGGCAAATGTTATCCCGACTGTTGCTAACTTCTGGGGTGATTTTCCAATCGTGTTAAGTGGCGGTTGTTTTCAAAACAGATTGTTGCTGGAATTAATCGCTGAGACAGAAATTGAGAAAAAACGATCGATTGCTTGGCCAGGATTATTGCCTGTGAATGATTCAGGTATCGCTGTCGGTCAGGTAGTAGCAGCACTAGTTCAGGCCGAGAAAAAGTTTACTGAGTGATTCTGTAGGTTTACTAGGGTGGCAGGCGTAATGTGTTTAGCGATTCCAGGACAGGTCGTTCGTTGGATCGAACGCGATTTCCCCTTCTGCGAGGCCGAAGTGCTGTTTGCGGGGGTTAGTCGCCGTGTGAATATGGCATGCGTGATGGATGTAGAGGTTGGTGAGTATGTGGTGGTGCATGCTGGAATCGCAATCAGTAAGGTGAATGCAGAGGCTGCCGCATCGATATTAGCCGAGTTGTCTGCCAGTGATGTGGACGAGTGGCGTGAAGGTCAATCGATATGAAATATGTGGATGAGTTCCGCGATCAAAAAAGTTGCCAGCTTGTGGTGGAACGTATCTTGCGTCAAGCGCAAAGACGCTGGACTGTGATGGAGGTTTGTGGTGGGCAAACCCATGGCCTACTGCGCAATGGATTAGTCGAAGCACTTCAGGAGAAAGTGGAGCTTCTTCATGGGCCGGGATGTCCGGTATGCGTCACACCTGCAGAGGTTATCGATGTTGCAATTACTCTAGCTAAACTACCCAATTGCGTGCTGGCAACTTTCGGTGACATGGTACGAGTTCCCGGTCTGACGGGGAGTTTAGCAAATGCTTCAAGCCAAGGAGCAAGCATACGAACGGTTTATTCACCCTTGGATGCTATAACGCAAGCCATACAGCAACCAGATCGAAATGTTATTTTCCTGGCTGTTGGGTTTGAGACGACAATACCAGCGACGGCTCTCGCGATCTTGCAGGCAAGAGAGAAAAAACTGAATAATTTCTTCGTCCTAACAGCTCATGTGCGTGTAGCCCCGGCGATGCGACAAATCGCAATGGATGTCGATTCACAAGTCGATGCTTTTTTGGCTGCTGGGCACGTATGTACGATCACGGGAATGGAAGACTGTCAACAATTGTCTCGTGACTTTAAGTTACCGATTGTAGTCACCGGATTTGAGCCATTGGATTTATTGTTGGGAATTGAAAATTGTATCGAACAGCTTGAAAAAGGTCAGGCAGACTCACTGAATTTCTATAAACGTACGGCGACCGATGAAGGGAATAGGAACGCCCAGGTATTGATCAAAGAAGTGTTTGAGGTGGTCGATCGACCCTGGCGCGGAATGGGAACTGTCAAGGAAGGTGGTTTCGCTTTGCGTGCAAGTTATCGGCAATTCGATGCGGTCGAAAAGTTTTCGAAGGAACTGGCTGGACTGATCGAGAACACAGAACAGCAACAGAATAAAGCAAATATGAATTGTCGCAGTGGGGAGGTGTTGAGCGGAAAGATTCGCCCCCATCAATGCTCTCATTTCGGTACAACGTGCACACCGCAGAATCCACTCGGGGCCCCAATGGTATCATCCGAAGGAGCATGCGCAGCCTACTATCTTTACGCCCGACAGAGTGAATTTGTTGATCGGAAGATTGAGACCGCTAGTTAGCTGCTGTGAGGAGAAATGTGTCGAAAATGGCTACAAATTTAAGTGCGACTTGTCCCTTACCAGAGTCGATTCCTGAGGATTATGTCCTTTTGGTACATGGTGAAGGGGGACGCGCCAGTCGACAATTTTTAGAGCGAATGATTCACTCGCGTTTTAGTAATGATATTTTAGCGCAGCGCGGCGACGCAGCAGTGCTGTCGGCTCAATCAGGTCGACTCGCTTTTACCACAGATTCCTTCGTTGTTGAGCCATATTTTTTTCCGGGTGGCGACATTGGCAAATTGGCCGTTTGCGGAACCTTAAATGATCTGGTGGTTGCCGGAGCGAGGCCGTTGTGGATGAGTTTAAGTCTGATACTGGAAGAAGGTTTTCGGCTAAGGGACCTTGCAACGATTCTTGATAGTGTCCGGTTTTGGTCTGAGCAGGCAAAAGTGCAAGTTGTTTGCGGCGATACCAAGGTAGTACCCAAGGGGAAAGCGGACGGTATTTTTATTAATACCAGTGCTATCGGAGTTGTAGAGAAGAATGAAGTGTCCGGTGCTGCACATCTCGCTGCTGGGGATGCTATCCTCGTCTCTGGTCCAATCGGATGTCATGGGATGGCTATCATGGCAGCCCGACATGCAGGTTTAGTTGAAACAAAGATTGAGAGCGATTGCGGACTATTGGGGCCTGCTGTACTAGCGCTGCAAAATAAGGCTATAAAGGTTCGGGCTATGCGAGATGCAACTCGCGGTGGCGTCGCTGCAGTGCTGCATGAGTGGGCGCAGGCAAGCGGTTTGTCGATCCGGGTCGAAGAAGCAAAAGTCCCTGTTCGCGATGATGTTCGTGGTATGGCCGAGTTGCTGGGATTGGATCCATTGTTCGTGGCAAACGAGGGAACCATGTTGATTGCTGTTCCCGGAAGTGAGGAAGAAGCTGCTTTGGGGATTCTGAAAGGTGTCGACATTAGTCGAGAGTCGCGAACGATTGGATATGTTACTTCACAGCAACGTGCAGCAGTGTCGGTCATCCGAGGGTTAGGGCGTCAAATTGCTCTCGATGAGCCGAATGGAGCATTACTACCGAGAATTTGTTAATTAAAATAGCTTTGAATTGAGAGAGTGAATGCTTCGTATTACATAAGCTATATCAATCAGTGCTCGAGCTATCAGGACAACCTTACAGGCAGGCACCTTCTCCCTGAATGCAGCAACCAGTTGATTACCGTCAAGTATTGGTAAGCTTTGATGATGCAGCGAACCTAGTTAATTAGGCATCGATTTAGGATACATCTAGGCAGCAAAGTTGGGTCAATATCGGCTCAGTATTCGTAGTAGGGTCTAACGAAACAGCCAGTTACGTCGGATGCCGTTCAGGAGTGATTACGGACGCATGTAGCACTACGGTCCAAGGGCGGACATGCCAACGGCGAATAACACCCGCTAGGACATATGGATCCTGCCGAGCAAAATCCTCGGCAACTTTGCTCGAATCTCCCTGAAAGACTAGAACGGCGCCGTCGACTGTATCGCCGTAAGCTCCACCGAGAATAAGGTCACCTCGTTCGACGGCTGCTTTTCCATAGGCGAGATGTTCTGAACGATACGGTTGACGTCGTTCCGCGTAATCTTCACCAGCTTCGTAAAACAATAAAAAGTACATTTTCGTTATTCGCGGTGTTGGGTTGAGGGAAGGCTAGAAGAGACTGATCTTCTCGTAATCTTTTCCAATTCCGATCTCGGCGGGGCACCCAAGCCAGTCTTCCAGCACAGTAGCATAAACAGAGCGAAAGTCGGTTTGGAACTTGAGATCTCCATCATCCAGATCCGTTAGGCTTGGATGCTGGCCAATGATCGGTGATTGTAACTTATCACCGCCGAAGAAGATTGGAGCGGCTGCTCCATGATCTGTGCCTTCACTTGCATTTTCCGCGACTCGACGACCAAATTCGCTAAAGGTCATGACTAAGGTTCGCGCGAGATCCCCAGAGGCCGATAGGTAATTAACAAATGCCGTCAGAGCCTCAGACCACTGCGTTAGTAGAGCCGAATGTGCGTTGGGCTGTTGGGCATGTGTGTCAAAGCCATCTAGCGTGACATAGTAAATCGACGTTTCGAATCCGGCTTTGATTAATCTCCCAACAACCTCTAGCTTGTTACCAAGCCCACTATCCGGGAAATCATTTTTGCTTTTGTCCTTTGCAAGTGCTTCTTCGATCCTGCGGCTGGCTGTTAGAGCCGAGACGGTGGTACCGGAAACGAAATCGAGCAAGTCATTATCTGGTTTGTTAGCCGGAGAAAGTTTCGATATATCGGAAGCCATATCGCCCGTCGCCTGAAAGCGGAATTGCTCGATGGACGATAGGGATGGTACGTGGTTTTTAAGGGAAGCGAGAGCCAGTGGTTGAACTTCGGCACCCAGATGGAGTGCGAGGCTGTCATTGGTTGGCGACTGGTTACCAGTTGGCTGACTTGGATTAGTCGAGGAAGTGGCTCGATAATCCAAGCAACGACCGAGCCAGCCGGTTCTACCTCTCTGCTCTTTGGTGGCACAGGTATGCCAAATATCCATCGACTCGAAATGTGAGCGATTGGGAGTGGGATAACCGACACCTTGTACGATTGAGAAGTGTCCTTGCTCGAGCAGGCCTGATAAGCCTTTGAGGGCGGGGTGAAAAGCTAAGTCTTGTGGTAAAGAGATAGCTGATTCTTTTGAAATAGCCAATTTAGGACGACGCTTTCGGTACTCATCATCACGAATTGGAATAACCGTATTGAGTCCATCATTACCACCGCTAAGTTGAATGACGACGAGGATACGTTGCGCTGAATCGCGA
>JAUMAI010000679.1:0-3080 GCA_032116775.1 Pirellula sp.
GATGAATATGTCGGATCGGTCGAAGTTGGCAAGCAAGCCGACATCGTTCTATGGAGTCAGTCGCCATTGTCGACCATGTCACGTTGCGAACAAACTTGGATCGATGGACGAAAGTATTTTGACCGCCAACAAGACCTTGCTCAGCGTGCGACCATAAAGGAATTGCATGCGAAGTTGGTACAGAAAATTCTTGATAGCGGCGCAGAGATGTTGGGGCCAGGAGAAAGTACAGAGAATCCTGCCGGAACATGGGCGCGACATGATGAATTTTGTCATGCAAAAGGTATTCGGCATCAGCAAAGCACTACCCATCAACATCGATAATCGCATGCGATTGAGTATTTAAGACTGAACAGCTTGAAATACTTACGACCTTCTAGATTCAGTTTAGTAATTGAAGAACGACAACCGTCAGGGTGATTTTATATGTTTCGGTTTTTGAGATTCGTTGATCAGCGCCTCGCGTTAAGTGTTGGTTGCATCGCATGGTTGGCTCTCTTGAGTAACCTAGTGATGTTGTCGGCGTCAGATCAAATACCTGGTGCGAAGCAAACTCGCCCAATTGCTTTAGTGGGTGGTACCGTACATACCGTTTCAGGAGCGATCATCGAGGAAGGCACGGTACTGTTTACGGATGGAAAGATATCGGCCGTGGGGAAAGATGTTGCGTTACCTGAAGGTACGGAGGTCGTCGATTGCAAAGGGAAGCACATTTATCCGAGTTTATTCGACTCTCATTCCCAAATTGGTTTGATTGAAATTGAGTCGGTGCGAGCGACGGTCGATAGTTCGGAGACTGGGAATCTTAATCCCAATGTTCGAGCCGAAGTTGCGTTCAATCCCGACAGCGAATTAATTCCTGTAACGCGAGCCAATGGTGTTTTGTTGGGACTATCGGCACCGGTCGGCGGATTGGTAAATGGTCGATCGGCGATCATGCAATTAGATGGTTGGACATGGGAAGATATGGCCCTGAGAATGAATGCGGGTATGCATGTTAGTTGGCCAAGACCATCTATGCGGGGCGCGAGAGGTCGTTCTGAGGGGGCTGCGCGAAGCGAGAAAAGCCAACTCGATGAACTGAATGATTGGATTGAGACAGCCAAGGTGTATCAGGCAGCGCGACGAGAAAACCCAAATAAGCAAGCTTGGGATGCAAGGTTGGAGTCAACGCTTCCGCTGCTAGAGGGCAAAATGCCCTTGGTGGTTGATGCGGATCTAACTCAGCAGATCGAAAGTGCCATTGCGTTTGCCAAGGCTCATCAGTTGAAGTTGATTATCTCTGGCGGTTACGATGCTGAGGCTTGTGCTACATTGCTGCGCGAGACGGGAACTCCCGTCATTATTGCTGGAGTGTATCGCTTGCCGCTGCGTGAATCAGATGCTTACGACTCGGCTTATACCTTACCTGCGCGTTTGCAGAGTGCGGGGGTGAAATATGCGATCGCAGCAGCTGATCGATTCGGTGGCTCGAATATTCGCAATCTGCCGTATCACGCGGCAACCGCAGCGGCCTACGGTTTAGCCCCGCAAGATGCCATTCGAGCGATAACTTTAAGTCCAGCTGAAATTGTGGGAGTTGCCGATAGGGTCGGTAGTCTCGATGTCGGTAAGGATGCGACGTTATTTGTGGCTGATGGAGATATATTAGAAACGCCTACACAGGTTGTGCAGGCGTTTGTTCAGGGTCGGAAGGTCGATCTTAACAGTCGCCATACGCAGCTTTATCGCAAGTATCGCGAAAAGTACCTGCGTAAATAGAACCAGCCTTAATCGATTTCAAATACACCTTCGATCTCAACAGCGATCCCGGTAGGCAATGAATTAGTGCCCAAGGCGCTGCGGGTTCCGATCCCTCGGTCTGTTCCCCAAAGGTCGACGAATAATTGTGAGCAACCGTTGATAACGGCAGGTTGTTGATCGAACTCATCGGTGCAGCGGACCAGCGCAAGCAGTTTGATCACTCGACGAATTCGGTCTAAAGAGCCAAGGCCCGCCTTGAGAGTTGCTAACATCGCTAAGCCTGTTTGGCGAGCGGCAGTTTGTCCTTGTTCCAGATTGAGGTCGGCCCCTAATCGGCCTGTGATCAATGATCCGTCGGATTTCAAGGGTCCGTGACCTGAGAGGTGAGCCAAATTGCCGATGAGGAACATCGGTTTGTACAGTCCAACTGGCTTGGGGGGAGGTGGTAAGGAAAGTCCCAGGCTTTCGAGTCGTTCTTCAACAGTCATGCCGGTGGCTCCTGTAGAAATAAATTGCCTTGAAAGGCGAATCTTGCTGATGATGAAATGCAGCGGAAGCTGCTAACAACGTGAATGATGATACGTTTGTTAGGCGATGAAAACGAGTGGGCTTGACTAGTTCTGAAGTCGATAAAATTTGATTGTTGACTGCAGGTTTACTGGGGCCACACACTATCTCGGGGCTCGACTTGAAATCGTCTGAAATCGAGGCAATGGGAGTTGGGGACCCGCTGAGCGATTGGCGAGAAGTTAAGTCTTGCGGAGAAAATGGCTGCTCTAGCTCTTTGAGTTTAGGTTGCGTATTAAAGTGAGTTTTGAAGATCGTCAAGTGGGTGCGACATGTACCTAGTGGCGAAGGTGCCAGGCAACTCAGTCTTGGTCGTATATCTCAAGGACACCTTTCAATGAGCGCACTTCCACAACGGACGCTTTGTGTTGGGTGAACTTTATATGCTTCAAGTGGTTGTGAGATGCTAAGTCCTCACCGATCTCAGGCTGTTCATGCTTTCGGATGCTTATAGATCTCTTCAGGCGCCGCGAGACGCGGTTGGTTGATGATTAAATTGCCATCTCGGTATTCGCGAAAGAAACAGCTTCGATAACCTTCATGGCAGGCTGCTCCTTGCTGCTGGACCTTGAGCAAAATCGTATCGGCATCGCAGTCGACGTGAATACTGACCACTCGCTGTCGATGCCCACTCTCTTCACCTTTCCGAGCAGCCGGTCCTCGAAAATTCCAATCCATCAAGACGACAACGGCAACGGTAACCGCTTAATTATTATTCATCATATTCAGAAACAACATGGCTACAGACGAGTGGGCAGAATACTATATCT
>JAUMAI010000679.1:3090-7304 GCA_032116775.1 Pirellula sp.
CTCTGGGGTCATCCAGGCCATCATAAGCACTTCGTGAGACTCAGCGTCTTGGGCGATTGCGGGAAGCAGGCCGCCACCTTTTTCGAAGTCGGGTATCGATGATGACTCAGAGAGGGGTTTCGACATGACTAGAAAAACCTTATCGATAATCGAACGTATCAGCAGTTAGCGATCATGGTTGTCGGTGCTGGGAACCAATTGTGATCTTACTAGTTGGGCCTGCGTTAGATTGAAAGCTGTATTCAAAATGTGAGGCCGCGAGCGCGATCGGGTCCGATTGTAATGGATATGCCGATATTAGGGGAAATGCGGAGGGAGGCTGCGAGACTGGAACAAACGGTGTTTTGGGGAAGAATGAAAATTCGGACATTATTCAATGCCGATCTACGCAAGGGTCGATACGTTTCGGGACCTGGTTAGAACGCCAGTTTCATTTTCCGCACTCCTTAGCTTCCTGGAAGATTACAACGTGAGCCAAGAATCCATTAGTGTGGTACTGCCACTGAAAGACGCTCAAAGCTGGCTAGCTCGGGGAACAGAGGAATTGCTGGAGTGTTTGACCGATTTGTCGGTCCCCTTCGAGGTGCTGTTGGTTGATAATGGTTCGGTCGACTTTACCGCCGAGATTGTGGATGATTTGAGCCGCGTCTATCCGCAAGTGCGGTACTTGCGTTTAGCGGTTAGTCATCCTGTCGCTGAAGCAGCGCAGCGTGGGGTCGAACGATCGACGGGCGAAATTATTTTCGTGCAGGAATTAAGTGCCCCGATTCGAGTCACTGATTTGTTGAAATTGTGGGGACTTCGCACCGATCGAACCTTAGTCATGGCAAGAGCCCAAACCAGTGCTCGCCGAGTGGATGAACAATGGCTCCAGAGGTTAATGCCCTGGAGCAAGAAATTCAGTGATACTTGGAATGAAGGTAATAGTAAATTCGCCGGCCTTCAAATGCTCCGTCGCAGCGGTCTGAAATCACTACGGCGAGAAATTCCGGAAGGGCGCATCGAAGTAGCACATCTGTCACACCAAGCCATTGCCACACCCAAATTTGTGGACTCATTGGCGTATGTTGGCGGTAAGGGCGTAGGTATCTCCTAGCAATAGGGGGACGCTGTTGGAGGCGTTTTATCTACTGGCTCAGAATCACGCAGAATCTTGTCGAAAAAAACATAATTTTGTGTCTGTTCTCAATGGTAGCTCCGCTATTACATTAGATGGTAGATGAAGCACCGGATTTAACCGGTGTGGACATCCATTCTTGCAGCTGAGGGCTCGCTGCATGCATCTTCGATGAACGCGGGAATGCGTTCGCGGAATCATTCGTTTCGAAGGCAAGTCTTGTGAATGTGACAAGTCGCTGCTGAGAGCGAGTGAATCAACTCTAACGAGGTGCAAAAACTAGGCGCCGGTTTTTGTGGTGCTGTAATTCCGTTGGATGTTTTCTTCATAGGCACGCTTGCGCGATGTGGTTGAGTTCCGCTGCGTACGTATGAAGTGAGACAACAGAGAGCTGACAGAAATCCTATTCTTCACGGCAAGTAGGCTGCGGAGAATTAGCTATCCGTGAGTTCGTCCTGGGAGTTATGGCAGACTCGGTATTTCAGAAAGTTCAGTTGCAGCGAGATGAGGGTTGAAATATGTCAATAGTGCCATACACCAGTGGTGGATTTGTTTCAGCAATCCCACCTTCGTTGAGTGAAAGCTCGTCATCGGTTAGTCGCAAGTCGCGCAGCGAGCGAGTGAAATTGCATCGCATCGCGGAAGTTCGTGCCGAGCAGGGGGTCTCCTTGAGGAGCGTATCTCGGAGAACTGGGATCGAGAGGATCCCTATACCAATTTGAATTTAGAAGAATTACAAGTATGGCAGAGAGCGCTCGATGTACCTTTAGCTGACTTGCTAGTAGACAGCAACAATAGGCTGTCGCAACCGGTTCAGCAGAGAGCGCAGTTGGTCAAGATCATGAAGAGCGCTGCGGCCATCGAAGAGGTTTCGACCAACTCTCGTATTTCCCGTTTAGTCGCGATGCTTAAAGAACAGTTGCTGGAGTTAATGCCCGAATTGAAAGAGGTAAGCCCCTGGCCCAACTATGGCCAGCGTCGAGCTCCCAATCAGTTGGGTAAGATCGGGGAGTCACCGATTCCTACCAGTTCGCTAACATTGGAGTCGGTCGGCGAGTAGGGAGCATGCTGTTGCTCTTCTCGACCGGGGCTGCCGATGAACGGTGGTGAACAGAAGATAAATAACAGAAGACAAATTTAGTGTGATGAAACTATCAATAAGCCTCTCTGCGGGTCGTTCTGCAGGGGGGCTTTTTCGTTGGCAAAAATACGTGGTGCCGCGGACAGCGATCGAGGGTCAGTAGGGTTGAACTTCTTTTCAGACTTTTGCGTATAAATTCCCTGTAGAGCGTAGTAGCCCTCGACTGCCTACGGCTAGCCCTTCGAGGATTGCTCGCGAAGCCCCATTTTTTATAAATATCTATTCTTAAAAAACTAAGTGTCGAAAGGGTGCTCCCATGCATCGAGGAAAGTTTGGAACAATTTTGGCAGTCGGAGGCTGCCTCGCCTTAAGTGGCCTTGCGATAGGGATGTGGAAAGGGGAGGCTGGATTCATCTCCTCGGAGGCTTATGCCCAGCAAACAATTGCTGCCGAAACCGCTAAAAACGATTTGTTAGTCAAGGCAGATGTGCTCTCGGGCGCATTTCGTTCGGTCGCTAAGGCCTTGAAACCGTCGGTGGTAAGTATCACAGCCACCAAGAAGGTCGCAGTGAATGGTAATGGCGGGCAATTACCGCCCGGCTTGCCCGAGGAGTTTCGTGATTTCTTTGGTGGGGAGTTCGGCGGTCCTGGACTCCGTACTCCCAATCCACGCGGCCGCGATTTGGGGCAGGGTGAGGACGAGGCCGAAATTCCGGCGGGGCTTGGTTCGGGCGTCATCATTTCCGAAGATGGCTACATCGTAACCAACAACCATGTTGTCGATGGAGCTGACGGCCTGAAGGTCACATTAAGTGATGGCCGAGAACTGGATGTCGAAAAAGTGGTTGGCACGGATGAAAAAAGCGATGTGGCCGTGCTCAAGGTAAATGCCTCCGGCTTGGTGGCGGCGAAATTTGGCGATTCTGATGCTTTAGAAGTTGGCGATTGGGTCGTTGCGATTGGTAGTCCGTTCGGTCTGGCACAAACGGTTACTCAAGGTATTGTTAGCGCCACCAATCGCGCGGATATGTATATCACCAAATACGATGACTTCATTCAAACGGATGCCGCGATCAATCCTGGTAACAGTGGTGGCCCCTTGCTGAACTTGCGTGGTGAAGTCATCGGTATTAACACTGCGATTGTCTCGCGAAGCGGATCGTATAACGGAATTGGTTTTGCTATCCCAAGTAATACCTCGCGACGCGTAGTCGAGAGTTTGATTCGTAATGGGCGAATGATTAGAGGTTTTGTCGGATTAACTTTGGCACCTCTGGATCGCGAGCGATTAGAAGAGGCCAACTTGCCGGCAGAGTTGCGTGGGGTATATGTCGAAGATGTCTATCCTAATGGACCAGCAGCCAAAGCAGGAATCGCGAAAGGTGATGTTGTATTGTCGCTCGATGGTAAGGAGGTAGACTCCGTTCCCGCACTGAGAAATCGAATTGCATCTATGGAACCGAATGCCGTAGCAAGTTTGCGTATTCTGCGTGACGGAGACGAACAGACAATCAAGGTTACAATCGAAGAACAAACGGAAGAGAAATTAGCAGCAATGGGTGGTGCCGTTGGTGGTTTGCCTGGATTGCAACTAGAACCCAATTCGCCAGAGCTAGCTGCTGAGTTCGGGTTACCGGAAGATGGTACTGGTTTAGTTGTGACTGGCTTAGCTTCCAACAGTCCGTTCGGTGGGCTATTGGCTCTCGGCGATATGATTGTGAGTGTCAATGGTAAGAAAGTTGGGAGTGCTGCCGATATAGCTGCTGCGTTAGGCCAATCTCGGTCACTGAAGATGGAGATCGTCAACCGAGAAGGTAAGCGAGTCGTCGAATTGCGAGTAGGTCGATAACGGAGTGCTAGTTTCTAAGAATTTCAGCGGCCTATCTTTGCATTCGCTTGAATGAATACTTTGATTCAGGAAGTGCAAAGTGGCCGCGATAGAATCCGGAGGTCGTACAGTAATCGATCGTTACTTCGTCTAGATTTTCTGTCGCCGCAATTCTCGACAGAAACAGA
>JAUMAI010000680.1:0-3396 GCA_032116775.1 Pirellula sp.
AATGATTGGCTGATTGCAAGTAAGTCCGCCAGCGAGAGTGGCGGCTGGTTCGTATTTTGCATGATGGTGTAGCCATCGCGTTGTTGAATTGCTCCGCCAGCAGGACCCACTAAGAGAATATCTTGGTTCTCGTTGTCGATGAGGACGTAGTCAATGCGATGCAAGCCCGCCAGCGTCGATATTTCACTATCAAAAGCCATACCGTTTTGTTGTTGGTGATAGGCTGTAGTCAACAAACTCCTGAGTGAAACAAAACGTCTTTTCGAAACAGCCTGCCAGCCGAGGCGCGTCGCTGAATCTGCGACCTTACGCTGAGGAGATTTACCAAAGTCGCCAGAGGGCAGAAGGTTTGATTGATTTGTGACTCGGCGAACAACGCCCGCGGTATCTAGAAAAATTCCACCGGGGTTGGGCGTTAAACTTGCATCGCCAGATTCCCAGAGATCTGGGTCAACCGTCGTCTGAATGAGGTTCATCAGTTGGCCAAAATCAGCCATGCTCGCGCCACCAGCGTTTCCTGTAGCAGTAGTCTTTCCATGCGGGGCTGCATCCTGGAGCAAGAGAAATTCACCGTTGTCATATGCACTTGAACGACTCGCAGTTGAGTCCTCCTGCGCAACGGAATAACTTGCGAACAAAGTAATGTAATACAAAAACAGCATCGCAGAATTGCGAAGCCAGGCCGCGCAATGGCCGGTACCAATGTGAAGTGATTTCTGCATAGACTGCCTCATAGAAGACCAGGTTACTGTAGGAGTAACTGGCGGCAATTTAATTTTCTTCCCGCGGAATGCATCTACAACTGGTACGTAGAAAGCTTTTCTCTACCAATAGCGTGACAGATTAGCAGGCGTTGGGTCAAGCATTGGCCCGCAGATTATGGGGAATTCCTCAGGCTGCGTCGCGGGATACTAGCGGATTGGGGGCGGTAAATTGGTGAAAATCGATCAACTCTGCCAGCAAATCAGCTGTTCTGTTTGTAGCACCGAGGTGCTTGGAAACCCATGCCGCAGCCAAGTCGCCTTGCCGTCTAGCCGCTTCCGGCGAACGCAGATTGGTAACAAGCCAAGATTCGAGGGCCTGAGAGTCAGGCAGTTGAGTTGCCGCGTCGTATTGTAAAAGCTCTGTTACGATGTCCTTAAAATTTCTTGTATTGGGGCCAAAGCTCACGCATGCTCCATAAGCACAAGGTTCAATCATGTTTTGCCCCCCACGCGTTCCGAAGCTGCCACCAACAGTAGCTAAATCCGCTACACCCCACCACCAACGCAATTCCCCAATCGTATCGATTAACAATACATCCCACGAACTTGGTCCGGCGGAGTCGAGTTCGCTGCGTCTAGCAATCTTAAGTCCCGAAGCTTGTAGCAAATCTGCAACGGCTTGAAATCGCTCTGCATGGCGAGGAACTACGATCATTTTCAGAGACGGAAACTCTTTCTTCTGACGAAGAAAGATATCCATTGCCATCTGTTCTTCAGGCTCTTGTGTGCTACCTACGAACCATACTTTTTGTCGGTCGTCGAGGTGAGCCCATTGGCGACGTTGACGTACTTCAGGATGATTCCGGTCTGGATTAGCACCATCAAATTTGATGGAACCGGTGATATGTACTTTGTCAGCGATTGCCCCAAGTTGAGTGAAGCGATCTGCATAAGCTTGGTTTTGAGCGGCTATAAGTTTAATAGTTGGCAAGATGAGTTGGGTTAATGGTCGGATCTTACGGTAACCTTTAAAGCTATGTTCGCTGAGACGACCATTCACGATTGCCACGTCGACTGCGTTTTTCTGGGCGAGGAGGAGAAGATTGGGCCACAATTCAAGCTCCGCAAGCACTAAAAGATTTGGGCGAAGTCTTCGGAACACGTTCGTTACTGCCCAACTAAAATCCAGCGGCGCGTAAAACGTATAAAGGTTCGGATAACTTTCTCGAGCCAGTTTGCGTCCGGTAACCGTCGTTGAAGAAATTGCTATGTCCCAGGCGGGCCAGCGTTGCTGGAACTCTTGGATTAGAGGTCGCAATAGTTGCAGTTCGCCCACGCTGACAGCATGAAACCATACACAGGGCCGAGTGCTATTTCTGGAGGGGATTCTGCCGAAGAGTTTCTCAGGCCAGCCTTCGCGATATTTGCCAGTTCGCCACGCTTGGACGATTAGCCAAGGCGTGGCGATCACAAACAAAATCGTATAGATCGTATTGAGCAAATAGCGTAGAGCAAGTTGTCCTATCAAGGCTACGACTCCATTCGCAGGCTGATTAAGCGGCCGAATAATAGTATTCGACTTACGCTACGCTTTCGTTCTTGAGGCAACAGTTTTTATATTTCTTTCCGCTTCCGCACGGGCAGGGATCATTTCGTCCAGCTCGTCCAGCTTGGTTGCGAATAGGATCTACTTTTACTGGTTCATCCGATTGATCGATGGCCGCTTGCTGCGCTTCTTGATCTTTGTTGAGTTGAACCTTTTGAGCTTGGATTCGCGGTGCTTCGTCATGTCGAGCCGAAGTCTCAACCATGGTCTGTCGAACAGCGCCGGTATCTAGACCTTCGACACGGAAGATCAGATCGGTCATTCGATCGCCGATGGAGAACCACATTTGATCGAAGAGTCGCATACCTTCACGTTTGTACTCAACCTTCGGATCGATCTGCGCATACCCCTTAAGGCCGACAGCTGAACGGAGATGATCCATCGCAAGAAGATGGTTCTTCCACGATTCGTCGACAATCGAGAGAAGGATACTGCGTTCCATGCGCCGAATTTCTGGATAGTATTTATCGTCGATGGCGCGACGCAAACGCATTTCTAAATCTTTACTATCCCATGATAATAAATCATCTAACTCGAATTTCGCTTTGAGTTCCGTTTCTGCCCAGCTCAGTAATTTCTCTAGCTCCGTTGCGTTACTCTTGCGAGCATTTTTAACGTTCTTGTCCTTGCCGAGTCCTTTAAAGGTATCATCTAGCAGAGCGGTCGTTTCCTGAATGGTTGTGGTAGACCGCGCGATCATCTCTCGGTTTACGCGAACAAGTTCCTCGAAAACTTTTTCACCACTATCAGTGAGGATAAGATCCGCAAGTTCAGGTGAGTTAAATCGATTTGCGGCCCAATTGGCCAATCCTTCTCGGTCAACCTGTAGGTGATTCGGTCCGACCGGTCGAGAAAAGGTTTGTAAGCCACCCATGACAGGATATAAAGCCTCTTTGTTTTCATAGGCTTCTTTCGCGAGTTGGACTAAACTAGCTACAACGCTCGCCGGTTCGCGCCCCTTCAGTTTGGCGACATCAGCATCTAAGCCGAATTTACCTTTCAACCACACGAGAGCCATCTGCAATCCATAGTTTGGATCGAGGAACTTAAAGCCTTCGCTTAAGTCAATTTTGGCCAGTTCTTCTC
>JAUMAI010000680.1:3406-8238 GCA_032116775.1 Pirellula sp.
TCTCGAGCGCGTTCGATCAATACTTCATCGATCGTGTCGCGATCCATTTTCTTAAGTTGGTGTGCCGAGTGAGTCACACCGTATCGGGTTCGATACCAATTCGATAAGGCCTCTAGGTTCCATTCCGATGGATCTTCCTCGACAGGCATGTTCTCATCGATGGCATCCAAGATCTGGGTTTCCGCCGCGCGAGCAGCGACATCATGAGCATAGGCCGATGCGGCATCTCCATCTTGCCCGCGGAAATCACGACCCTCTAGTTGGCAATGGAGTTTGGTGCCGGCCCACTTTGCGAACGAGTCGGGGCCGAACATGGGGTCCAAGAATTGCGTGACGTTTTTATCAATCTGTTGATTGATCTGTTCAAATATCAAATCGCGACAGCTTTCTCCTTCAAGAATTCGCTGGCGATAGCCATAGATCCGTTTACGCTGTTGGTCCATGACTTCGTCATATTCGAGAAGGTTCTTGCGAATATCGAAGTTTCGCTCCTCGACTTTTTTCTGTGCGGCGGCAATTCTTCTGGAGACGAAGGAGCTTTCGATGCTCTCTCCCTCCGTCATGCCGAGTCGTCCCATCATGTTGCGGACCCAGTCTCCGGCGAAGATACGCATTAAGTCGTCTTCCAGAGATAGAAAGAAGCGACTGCTACCGGTATCCCCTTGGCGACCGCAACGACCGCGAAGTTGCAAGTCGATACGACGCGATTCATGCCTTTCTGTACCGATCACATAAAGCCCACCCAATTCGCGAACGAGTTGGCCCTGTCGTTTCATATCTTCGCGAGTGGAAATCTCGTTAACCAACGATTCCCAAACATCTTTTGGAACTTCCAACCGCGTTGGATATTTATCCTGCAGCTGAGCCCAAGCCATTGTGTCAGCATTACCACCGAGGATGATATCCGTACCGCGACCAGCCATATTCGTGGCGATGGTGACCGCATTGCGGCGACCTGCTTGGGCAATGATTTCCGCTTCGCGACGGTGATGCTTCGCGTTGAGAACCTGATGAGGAATTCCACGTTTTTCAAGCAGATGCGAGAGCACTTCGCTCTTTTCGATAGAGACGGTACCGATCAGAATGGGCCGGCCTCTACGTTCCATTTTCGCGATGGAGTCCTTAGCAATCGTCTTGGACTCTTTGGACTCTGGGATACGAAGAGTAATTTCCGTGTCGGTTTCGCGATTGATTTCACCGAAGATTTCGGTTCGATCTTTGAGTTGGACAGTATCCCATTTATGTACGCGTTCGACATCATTTGCGACGGCGGAGAACTTCTCTCGTTCGGTAAGAAGAATGATGTCGGGTTGTTCAATTCGTTGCATGTGTCGGTTGGTCGGAATCGCGACAACATCCAAGCCATAGATCTTTAGGAATTCATTGGCTTCGGTCATCGCCGTTCCGGTCATACCGGAGATTTTGCGATAGAGTTTGAAGAAGTTCTGCAGAGTGATCGTTGCAAGAGTCTGCGTCTCTTCTTTGATCTTCACACCTTCTTTGGCTTCGACAGCTTGGTGCAGACCGTCACTCCACTGTCGGCCTTCCATGAGGCGGCCGGTAAATTCGTCAACGATGATAACAGTTCCATCTCGAACAACGTAATTCACATCGCGTTTGTAGAGATGATGAGCTTTGAGCGAATTGTCGATGAGGTGTGGCCATTCCATATTGCCGGCCGTGTAGAAACTTTCAACACCCGCCAACTTCTCTGCAGTGCGTACACCTTCGTCTGTCAAACTAACGTTATGATCTTTTTCGTTGACGGTGAAATGTTTGGTCGCGACTAAGCTTCTGGCAATACGGTCGGCGTCTACATATTTACCGAGATCAAGTTCCGCTGGTCCCGATATGATCAGAGGCGTACGCGCTTCGTCGATCAAAATATTGTCGACTTCGTCGATAATCGCGTAATTCAAAACCCCTTGAACTTGTTGCATATGTTTCGGGAAGCGATTGTCATCGCGTGCGGCGAGCCGCATGTTGTCGCGTAGGTAATCGAAGCCGAATTCATTATTCGTGCCGTAGGTAATATCGCACGCATAAGACTTTTGGCGTTCGGAATTCTCCATTCCGCTTTGAATGTTACCGACCGTCAAGCCGAGGCCCATATACAGTGGCGCCATCCACTCCATGTCGCGTCGCGCCAAATAGTCGTTGACGGTAATAACGTGAACGCCTCTACCTTCGATGGCATTTAAATAGGCAGGAAGCGTAGCGACCAGTGTTTTACCTTCACCGGTCACCATTTCAGCGATCGAACCGCTGTGCAGCACCATGCCACCGATTAATTGCACATCGTAATGACGCATCTTCAGATAACGTTTACCCGCTTCACGACAGGTAGCAAATGCTTCCTCAAGAATATCGTCTAGCGATTCGCCTCCGCGCAGGCGGTCTCGAAACTTTTCGGTTTGTTCACGCAACTCTTCGTCGGTGAATTTTGAAAATTGTTCTTCCAGGGCGTTGATTCGGGCAACGCGCGCGTGAAGCTTGCGAACTACGTGTGAGTTCGAAGAGCCGAAAATATTGGTGACGCCGCGTTCAAAAGACTGCATCAATCCGGAGAAGAACAAACCAGTGCCTTCCCACAGACGTTCTAGCATTTCCATGGTCGATTCGGACCTGACATATCAAGAGATCAACTGGTTCCCGTTTCCATGCACATCCCTATGATTGCTATGGATGTAACCCAGGTTACATAAATTCAGGGGAGACCAATACTTAACTAGTTAAAATTAGCGGTTTCAGTCCGCATGGTCAATTGCGAAATGCTGCTACCTGCTGGCTGATAACGCCCCCGAATGGGGCGTAAGTTTCAAATTACTTGCGATTTGCAGCAGTCCAGAAATCTTTGACTGCTTGAGAGCGTCCCTGAGGCCCCAGTCTTTGCAGTTGTTGCAACCACCGACTGGTTTCTTCGTTGGATGGAGGGCGTTGGACAACAACCCGAAACATGCGTTCAATAAAGAGCGCATCGGTACCACCCGCTCGTTCGTAGAATTCGGCTGAACCTAACAGCGTCACTGGGAGATCTTCGATAGGTTTGCCACGATTGAAATATTCCAGCCAGGCGGTCATTTCCGCCTGAGTTGGTGGGCGATTAAGGTACTTTTGGTAGTAATCATTAGCTAGGGCAGAATTGGTTGAGTAAGCGGTAGTGTAGTTACTTCCTGCCGTTACGACGCCAGCGGGCACAAGTTCTAGTCTTAGGCCGGAAACGTTACCTCGCGAGAGATCGATTAAAATAGGCTGCGAGGTAGCATAAAGAACCTGGTTGCCTGCTTTAATCGATGCTTGAATTTGATATCTCTCATTCGGAATCAGGTAGTTTTGGTCCAAAAACAGCTGAAATGGAATCGGTTGGTTCTGAACGATGATGGCATTCAGTATGCCCCCATTGATGGCTTGGTAAGGTCTGGAAACGTAGTCAACTTTCACTTGCAGCGTTGCCCCGGCGGGCAAAGCTCGTTGGTCCCGCCAAACGACATCTCCCTGAACCGCGATTGAAACATTTTGCAGATTGACATCCAGCAAATTAACCTTGCCGCTTCTGAGATCCTGGACCAGCATGCGAACACGACCTGTCGCATCGGCTCGTCTGCGAATTTCTTCACCTACATCGAAGAGGCGATTATCCACGTAGCCGACTTGATATCCTCCCACCGTCAAGATGATATCGCCGGGCTCAAGTCCCGCTCTGGCGGCAGCAGAATTGGGCTGCACGCTGCGGACGACCACGCCAGCAGTCGTATTGTCGACGGTAATTCCAAGTTGCCAGTCGGGAGTTGCGGTAACGTTGGTGGTTGGGGCCGTTGGAGTTGTGAAGGTAGGTGTCCCCCAGCCAAATCCAGTTGTCGTTGGCGCTGTTGGTACGGCGGTATCGCGAATTCGCGTCATATCAGTCGCCGGATAACCAAACTGCGCATATAAACGATCTGAGGTAGCTGCACATGCCAAGATCGCGCAACTCAATGCAACTTGATGTAATCGGCTATGGCTGGAACAGGCCCTGTCCATGACACTTTGACTCCATGTTGTGTAGGCTAGCGAACTAGCGAATCATCTCGACGCCGATAACATCTTGTTGTTGTCGAATTTGATCGATATTGAGCGGGAAATACCCCGCTTTTACCGCATCCAGCTGGCCTTCTCGACTGAGAATATAGTGCAAAAGACCATTGATTTTGGCTAGTTCTTCAGGCTTTCCACCCCGATCGTACACCAAACAAATGGGACGCATCAGCGGATACTGGCCTTTCAAAATCGTAGCTTCTGAGGCCTCAATGATTTGGTCTCCAGCGACAATTGGTAAGGCTTTGACGTTGTCACTCTTCAGGTATAGCGGAGCAATGCAGATGCCGCCTTCATCGCCAGCAACTGCTTCTACAATGGCCAGGTTTGATTCTTTGTTCTTGGCGTCCGCTCGGACTTTTTCACCCTGCAGTAAGTAGCGCTCGGTGTAAACCTGAGTGCCGCTGGTGGCACCTCGATCGTAAACGGCGACTCCTTTTTGTTCGAATCCATCAGCCACTCCGATCGCACCCCAATTTGGGCAACGACCAAACTTGTCAGAGTCGCAATAAATCTTACGGAACTGCTCTGGTGTAATTTGTTGCAGCGGGTTCTTCGGATTTACGAAGACAGCTAGTGCATCTAAGCCAACAATAACTGCGACTGGATCTTTCAGCCCAGCCTTTTTGAGTTTATCAATGTCTCCGAGTTCAAGTGGTCGGGTCACGGCGGCAATGTCACTGGGGCTGGTCAGGAGGTGCTCGATGCCTTGTTCCGAGCCGCCACCCGTGGCTTCAACATTGGCTTCCGCATGGAAG